>JAHLMO010000009.1 GCA_018920305.1 Candidatus Aenigmatarchaeota archaeon | reverse complement strand
GATAAAAACAGTTATCAAGGCAAAAAATATGAAAATCTTCTTAAAAAGTTAAGTGTTGTATTGAGTATGTTTTATGAAACTGAAAAACTTTTTGAACCAGATTCAGATTTAGTTTTTGATTTTGATTTAGAATATTTTAAAAAAGAAATATTGTTTAAAAAAACTAAAAATAATGAAAAGTTTATTTCTGAACTTTCGGCAAAACTTGATTCGGTTATTAATAAGTTGAAAGAGAATTCTAAAAATTAATAAAAAATATATAAAAGTTTTGGGTGAATATATTTATGACCCAAATAAGAAAATACACAAGAGCCGACACGAATACTAATTATGATATACTACATCGTATAATAATATGTATAGGGAGAAAAATATTTAAAGATTTCTCTGGCGCTTTTAAAGAAAAAATAAAAAACGATATATTTAAGTTTTGGTTAAATTATTATATGAGAAGAAAAAAGAGAACCCCCAGCTATAATATTAGTTGTAATTTAAAGTATTTATACTTTTCGGTTTCTGATACAAAGAAACATGGTTAAGGAATTTATCGGAAATCGTGGATTTTATAGTGAAAATGACGAAAATAAAAAAAGTGATGCTGATAATGTTACTAATGTTACTAATATAATTGATAGATTTATTTTTATGAATTATTCTTTATCTTTTTTTGATATAATTAACAAAAAATATAACGAATATTACGTTTCTATTGAAAACGCTTATGAAATTTCTGAAAACAACAATAAAATAATAATTGATTACGATAGTTTGATAAAAAGCATTGAAACTTCGATAGACACTACATATAAAAATCATGTAGATGAACTTTTACGTATTTCAAATATATATTTGGGATTTGATTATTTAGGTGAACCAAGCAGTAAAATCAAGGATTTTTTATATATTTATTTAGGTATTGCAGAAAACAGAAGATTAATAATAGATGTTGCAGAAAAGCTTGTTCCTGGTAATTATAATACAACAATATTTAATTTATTTAACAATACTATTAACGAAATTGGCGATTTTGATAATAAAATTAAAAAGTATGCACAAAATTTGTATAAAATATTTTTACATAGATTTTATAACTTTGCATGTTTTTTGTCTGATAAGTTTGCTTTATATGTTGTGAAGATTAAAAATCATGAAAAAATTTATAGTAAAATTTTAAATGGATTTGAAGGTAAAATTGTAATTAAGTATTTAAAAGATAAAAAAGATCCAGATATTGCTGAAAAAATTAATTATGTTTTAAGTCTTTTACTAGACAATAATCTTAAAGTTGTGATTAGCGAAGATTTACTAAAATTAACTAAAGAAAATAAAGATTTCATTTCGCTAATTAATACGTTTTATCAAAACATTACCGAATTAAATATAAATAAACCGGTTGGAATAGGTGATTTCGAGCTTGAACAATTTGTGTTAATGAATATTTTTAATATTTTATATCAAAGTGCTAAAAATAGATATGCTATTGAAATAAAGTCTATGTTTAAATCAAGCGAAAAACATCGATATCCTATATTAACCGAAAGTTTGTATAGAGAATATTTGATTTCTTCTTCTATTAATAGTATTACTGGTTTTGGCAACAGTGTTTTTGTAGATATCTTTTTTAATAGAGAAGAGTTTAAACAAGATAAAATTATTTATTTAGTTGATCGTGATTATGAACGTGTTCTTAAACATTTAGTAAGTTTGTTAAAAAACAATTATAAGAATATTAACGAAGATGCTTTGATAAAAAGAATTAAAGAAATACTTGAAGATAAAATGGAATTTAGAGAAGTTTATCCAAGAGTGTTTTCGAAATCAGTTAAAAAAGAATTTGGTATAGATAGTGATAATAAAATTTCTGGAGAAATAATTCGAAGTTTAAAATTTTATAGATTTAAACTTGATTATATCATTGATAATTACGATACAAATAATGAATTATATAAAAATATTTTGAAAAAAGTTGGAGAAGGTGAAGAAAAAAAGGAAAGCCATCGTGATGAAGCCGAAAAACTTATTAAAGATATTCAATCTACGAATAACGAAGAATATGAAGAAGACTAATATAGTCTATATTGGTGTACCTGGAAGTGGAAAGACAACTAGAATTGTTGACAAAATTGTTGAAACTTATGATAATATGGATGGTGAAAATATTCTAATTATTAGTAAAACTAATAGTGCAAAAAAAGTTCTTAGAGATAGAATAAAGGATACACTTTCACTTTATAGACCAGAAACTGAAGTTAGATATTTTATTGAAAGAAAAGTTAGAACTATAGATAGTAAGGCAATTGATTTTTTTGAAGAAATTTCTAAATATAACAGAGATCAAATAAAAAAAAGGATTTGGGAATTGATTGTTGAAGATTATTTAAAAAAAGGTCTTGAAGAAAAACTTAAAAACTATATTAGGTCTATTTTTGGTTTAGAAAAAGTTAATGTTTATAATTTAACATCGCGCTCATATTATGGAAGTAACTTTTACGAGGGAGATGAAATATATTTAATTTCTGCAGTTAATTTTTTAGATTTTATACTCTTTAAAAATAATGGGTTAGTATATAATAATAGTGATATTAATGATTTTTTTTCGAGAAATATGGAGTTTTATGAAGCATATAAATTAAAGAGGAGTGAAGGGATTTCTATAAAAAAATTTGAAGATGTTGTTAATAAGTTTATTGATTTGATTAATAATGATATTTTATATACATTTAGTTATATTGTTTACTCAGCTACGAAAAATAATGAAGAAAAAATTGATTATGTTTTTGTTGATGAAGCTAATGAATTAAGTCCGCTATATGCTAAATTTGTTTTAACTGTTGGGAAGAATATAGTTTGGGGTATGGATCCTATGCAAACGATTTATAATTCTAGTGGTTTTAGTGATAGAACTTATAATTTGATTTTAAATAGTAAGCCACAAATTATTATGTTAACAAAACAATATAGAATTCCTAAACAAATATACGAGAAAATCCTTGAATTTATAAAAAAGAAAATAAGTGGTATTAATCATTATCATCTAACTAGTTTTTTTGGTGAAATGTATGAACATGTTTCGGAATATTTTGAAAAAACAGAGAGTGTTTTTGATTATAGTTCTGAATTTAAAATAATTACAATTGATAAAAAAAATCTTATTAAATTTCTTAGAAATTTTAGTGAAAGTGATATTATATTAACAAGAAGAATTTACTATAAGAATAAATTAGGTAAAGAATTGGATTGTTCAAATTACTATGTTGATTTTCAAAAAGATCGAATTAATAGGATTGTAAATATATTGAAAAGATTATACCATGATGATTATGGTGTTAGTATTAATGAAATAAAAGACTTTCTTAAAAATGAAGTTCTTGAAAAATTAGTAGAAAATAATGTTGTTAGGTTAGATAAAAACTATGTTAAAAATTTTAGTATTTATAGTTTTATAGAATATCATTTAAACATTAACGAAAATGAAAAGAAACGTGTAATAGAAATATTAAAAACAAATAATGTAGAAAGTCGTGAAAAAATGTATATTGAAACTATACATAATACAAAAGGTAAAGAATTTGAAAATGTTATTTTAATTAATGATATATCACTTAGAACGTTAAGATTGTTTAGTAAAAATTTTCCGAGGGTATATTTGTATGAAATTTTTGTTCAATATGTAGGTATGACAAGAGCAAAAAAGTCTTTATATTTTATACAAATAAATTAATAAAACAAACGAAAAGTACTTAAAACTTAAGTGCTATATTATATATTATATAGTCTAGGTTTATATAAAAAAGGGTTTTAATATTTCACTACTAATAGGTAACATAAAGAAAAAGAAAACTACCAAACTACCAAAACTCTATATAGCGTGGATTTGGTAGTTTGGTAGTAGCTTTTTTTCTAGGAAATTCCTGAAAAAATTGAGGAATTTTTATGATATATACTACCAAATAGGAGATGTGAAAAAATGACCAATTTTTGAAAAATCATTTGGTAGTTTGGTAGTTGATTTCTCTTAAAAAAATTGACTTTTGATATATATAAACCCCCACTACCAAAACTACCAAACTATATATAGTTTGGTAGTTTGGTAGTTTTCTTTTTCTTTATGTTACCTATTAGTAGTGAAATATTAAAAATATTAATCTCCGAATTATGTATATTATGTATATATATGTCCCGGCTCAATCATGCATTTCACTGACATGATGGCGGGACATTATATATCTCAATTACTCAATCATGCATTTCACTGACATGATGTGATAATATAATATATATGTCCCGGCTCAATCATGCATTTCACTGACATGATGGCAGGGAACTATAAAAACATTATACTTATAGACGTCTGAACGGGGCGGGGCGCGGGGGCGCGGGGGCCGGTGGAAAATAAGCGGAAAATAAAAAAACATATATGATAAACATTAATGTAAACGTTTTTGTTATACGAAAATTATTTATATCTTTTTATAGATATAATATTTATGGTTGATATAGAGACAATGAGAAAATACTTATTGGATGAAAAACTTAATGCAGATAAAATTTTGAGCAATTTTAGGGAATATGGAATAAATGAAGTTGAGCAGGTTTTACTTTTAGGTTTAGATAATATAAGATTAATAAACAGATGTTCTAAGGAAACAGCTGAAAAAATATATACTTGTGCGAGAGTTGCTTATGGATTTAATTTTCCTGAACCAACCCCAAGCAATTTAATTAATTTGGAAGAAGAATATGTCGAAACACCACTAGTAAAATTGAATAAAGTATTGGGTAATGGTTTTAGAGTTGGTTCTATAATAGAACTTTTTGGAAGTTTCGCTAGCGGAAAAACACAATTTTTATTTACTCAATCTGTTTTAGAGGCTAGTAAGGGTAATTATGCAATTTTTATTGATACAGAAAAAACGTTTAGTGTTGATAGATTGAAAGAAATTATAATAAATAGGTTTGGGGAAGAAGAAGTTGATAAAATTTTGAGCAGAATTTTATTATCTACAACAATTAGTTATTCTGAATTGGAATATACAATTTTTCTTTTAGTTAGAACGTTACCAAAACTAATAAAAGAAGGTAAAAGAGTTAGATTAATTTGTATTGATAGCTTAATTAATCCTTATAGAGCTGAGTTTGGAAGTTATGGGTTAGCTAAGTTGGCCGAAAGACAGCAAAAACTTAATTGGGCATTAAGACAATTATTAAGAATTGCAATTATTTATAAGCTTGTTGTTTTATTTACAAATCAAGTTGTTGCCGATCCAGCGTCGCCAGTAAATTTTGTTCCAAGCGGTGGAAATGTAGTTGCGCATGCAAGTACAATTAGAATTATGTTAATAAAAGCTGGAAAAAACGATAGAGTTTTAAGAATTTACGATGCCCCTAACATTCCACAAGTTGAAATAGATTTTAAAATAACTGAAAAAGGGGTTGAAGATAAGTAATTAATATTCTAGTGGAATTATTGCTTCTATTGTTGTAAGGTTAATGAATATGTACTTTTGTTGAGTGAATTTAATTACTTGTTCTGATGGATATTCTTTTAGTTTTATTGTAGCATCTTTTAATACTATACTTAAAGCTATTCTATCGTATGCTACGTATGTTCCTATATATTCGTAATAGTAAAACTTATTTTCGTGTGTATGCAATACTTTAGATTTTACTAGTATTTTCTTATTTAAAAGATTCTTTAGTACAATTTCTTGCTTTTTCTGCTCTTGTTTCTTTTGTTCTTGCTTTTTTTCGTCTTTCATAATATAATTTGATTAACATTTATATATTTTTTGATGTTATATAATTATGGATATAATATCGTTAATCGTTGCATTAACATATTTGAAAATAGTAGACTTTTTAACAAACATGTATATTGGAGGAATAGATTTTCCATACATTTTGGGTTTTTATATCGGTTTTTTGGCTATAGCATTGATTATTATTTCATCTTCTTATCACTATTATGTAAAAAAACAATTTGATGTTGCTAATAGAGTAATTCTTGCAATTTCTCTTGTTGCTATGGTTAATTTAACAATTTTTTACGATATTATTTTGGCAAAATTTGTTCCAGAACTATATGTAGCTATAGTATTAATTCTTCTAACATTTTTATTCGTACCTTTTGTTTTTATTTTTAGAGATCACTATACGATATTTTTTTCTGTCGTTTTTATAGCTATGGTTGGAAACTATGTTAATTCAGTACTCTTTAGTAAATTAGGATTTATGTATGATTGTAATTTTGTTATTTGTGTTCCGATAACTCAAATAACAATATTGATTTTCTCTATTATTATCTCAGCTTATTTAGCTTTCTTTGTTTATCAAAATCTTAATATTTTTGTAACAAAAATTAGATTAATAGCAACTTTTATTTCCTTTTTGTTGAACGTTTTAGTTCTATATTATTTAGCAAGTTTTGTAGGTTTTTTAGATATTTATACAACTATTTTATTACTTTCAGTACTTCACTTTTTCTTATTGAAAATAGGCTTTGAAAACTTTATTGAATATGAAAATAGAAGGAAATAATGAATTTTTACTTTTGAAAAAGTTTTACAAGCCGTTTTTAGATTATAAAGTGGGAATATTTCAAATAAAAGATAATTTTTCTAGAATAGTTGGAAAAAATAAAAAATTGGAAGAGGAAATTGTTACTATAGGAAAGGGAATAACAATTTTTATTCCGAAAAAACTTTTTGATAAACAATATAAAATAAAAGAAGTTACTGGCTTTGGTTTTTATCATTTGTATGAAATAGTTAAGGGAAATATTGTTATAACTAAATCTAATTTGAAAATAAAGGTTCCTGGGGTTTTTAGTTATAGCAGTGAAATGGAAAGAAAATTTTTGATAGTTTATTTTAGCGTTTATAAGAAAATGCTTAGAAAAATTGTTAAGAATGCTAAGGAAAGTTTGAAGTTTTTTAGTAGTTATAAAGTTAAAAAGTTTTTGGACAATTTTTTCTCAAGCTTATAATATGATAAAATTTGGAAACGAAGAAATAAAAAAAGAAATAGAAGAATTAAAAAAGGAAATATTTGAAATAAAAAATAGTATTGAAGAAATAAAGAAAAGGTTATATTTTATAGGCATTGCAGAAATTTATTTTGATGATAGAAAAAAATTTGAAAATTTTTTGAATTTGTGTGCAACTATTTATAAAAAAGATAGGAATTTTGTGTTTGATGCAGATAACGAAAAAATGATTGTTAGAATTTTTTCAATAACTAGAGGTACATTAATATCGAAATTGTCTTGGATATTAAACAACACAGATTTCAAAGATCTTAACTTTAAAATATTATGATAGAAGCGTTTAAAAGAGTAAAGGATTTTATTGTTGATTTTTTTAGTAAAAAATACACTATATATTGTTATGTTCTTACAATAAATGGCTGGATTGAGCCACCAGATGAAAATAAGAGAAAAGTTTCATATTATGCCGATACAACATTACAATTCGAAATTTCTTTTGAAGATTTTCCATTTTTTAGAGCCATGGTTGCTGAAGATAATATGAAAACTTTTATAAGATCTTTATTGAAAGATTTGGTTGAAAGTGCAGAATATGTTTGTACAGTAAATAAGGCATTTACATATTATACACAATTACCAAAAGGTCAAGTGCCTATTGTAGAATTTATTAGGGATTTAACAAAATATGAAATATTAAAAGTTGAAGATACTTATTTTGTTAAGGCATCTACAAAGCCAATATTTCATGTAAGAAGTTTTAGTTATAAAATGGTTGAAAAGTTTACTGTAAGTGAAAGAACATTAAAAGAATTTGAAGCAATAGATACAGCAACTATTAGAATTTTTAGGCCTGGTGATATTGAGCCATATTTTGAATTTAAATTTGAATATTTACATAAATTGATGTAATACGATATTTGAAAATTTTTTTAAAAATCTATATATATAGGCAATATTAATTCATAGTATGGCAGGAGTTGAGGAAATAAAAGGATACATAGTTGTAATACTTGGAGTAGCTTTAGGTATAACAGCACTTTTACAAGTAATATCACCAATCATAGCAGATGACAACTCACCAATGCTCTTACAAACTTTAGGACCTTTAATGGTAGCATTTGTAGCAATTTTATTACTCTTCAAGTTAATTTAGTAGCGTAAGCAACCCACCTTTTTATATCTTTTAAATTATTATTTATGGAATTTCCATTAAAATATGAATTAGATTTGGTTTCTAATGGTAAAATGATTTTAAGCTTAGATTATGATAATAAATATAGGTTTGAAAAGGCTAAAAAAATATTGAAAAAATTGGGTTTTGATTATATTTTTAGAAAAACAAAAAGGGGTTATCATGTTATTGTTTTAAAAAATGGAAAATACTATGTAGATGATATTTTTAAAATATTATGCTTAAGATGTTTGCTAAGAGATGATGAATTTAGGATTATTTTTGATTATTTTAGATATAAAAACGGTTGTAAAAAGATTGGTATTTTATTTGATAATAAAATTTATTTATAATCGATAGTATCAATTTATGGCAGATAAATATAGTGAACTTAAAAAAATAATAGCGGAAGTAATTGGAGTAAGTGAACAAGAAATAACCGATAGAGATATAGAGGAGCTTTTGGATTTAGTAAGGACAGAAATATATTTGAAAAAGTTTAGGCAAAGTACATGATAGAGTTGAATAAATTGTATTTAAAGCTAAAGTCAACACACATTGCTATCTTAATTTATTTTTTTATTAATAAAAACGAAGTTTCTTTAAATAAAATAAATCATAGCTTTAGACTTACTTTTTATAAATACTGTAATGAATTGCATAACATGGGTTTATTGGAAAAGGAAAATAGTTTTAAAGATGAGAGGGTTGTTGTTTATAGATTATCAAAGAAAGGATATAATATAGCTAAACGATTATATGAAATATATATATTATTAAAAGAAGATAATAATTATGGCAAAGGAGACAAAAGTTAGGGTATTAAGATTTTTAGCTCCAAAAGTTGTAAAAATTAGTAATGGAATCGTAAAAGAAGGATTATTATATGTTGATGATAGAGCTTATTTATTAGTTAATCCAAATACTGGAGAAATAATTACTCCTTTAATAGTTGATAGAGGCGTGTTTGGAAAAGAATTGTTATATATTGTTAACGATTTAAACGTTTTTCCTTATTTGATAAGGGTAGCAAAGGATAAAAGTGAAATTAGTATAAATGAATTTTTAAATAGTTTAGATATAGACGAAAATACAAAGAAAAAAATAATTGAAAATGCTGAAAAAATTGTTGGTTATGGATATGTAGTTGATTTTGATAGTATAAAGTTTGAATGGAGCGAAGAAACTCCAAAATTTGTTTCTAGTTTAATAGAATCGAATTTTGCAAGCTTTATTTCTAAAGAATCCAAAAAAGAGGAAAAGAAGTTTAATGTAAAGGATTTTATTGTTATGTTTATTGTGTTAATAATAGGTATAATTATTATGTTTTCCCTTATGAGATAACATGAAAAAAATAGAATTTGGAAAAATTGTTGGGCCAGAAGAGGCACAGAGTACATTAACAATAGAGTTTACTTTCCCAGAGGATATTGAAAAATTAAAAACAGTTACAGATTTAACTGCAAAAGAAGTTTTCTTTCTTTCTTATGTTTTCTCTATATTGGAAAAGTTTGGGGAAAATAATTTAAAAATTGTTAGGGAATATGTTTATAATTTCCTAAGATTAAGAATCTCCATGTGGAGAGAAGGAAGAAAGGAAACATTATTATCTTTATTTGGTATGAGAGAAATGAGTGAAGAAGAAAAGAGAAGGGCTACGCAAATGGTAAAGGGATTAAGATAATATGGCAAAAGATATAAAAAAAGAAATAATAAATGAAATAATGTATAAAGAATCTAAATACGGATATTTACCAGAAGAAAAAGAAAAAAAGGATGAAAAGCATATTTTAGATGAAATAATTGAATGGCTTAAATCAAAAAGAGGCGGATATTTAGATAAGTTTCTGAAAAGTGTTTGAAATAAAGTTTAGAGGTGAAAAAAGCGATTTAGAAAAGTTAAAAAATATTATTAACGATGGATTTAAAGAAGCTTTAAATGATTTAAGTAAATATGTAGATACAAATCAAGTAAAAATTAATAACGAATTTATAATTGATAATAATTTGATGATTTATAGAACAAATTTTTTTGATGTAGTAAATGAAGCTATTAAAAAAACATATAAAAATAGGATTTTATCATTTTTTGTTGGTAAATTTATTGATAATGCAAAAAAAGGGTATATTGAAAAGATAAAAAAAGTTATAAAGGAAAATAAACTTAATGTTGAAATAATATAATTATGGTGCTTTTTGCAATTGTAGGCGAATTAGGAACGGGAAAAACTTTAAGTGCTGTTGCACTAACATTTAGAAATTGGTATTCAAAAAATAAAGTTGTATATAGTAATATACCACTATATAAAATACCTTATCATTTAATAGAAAGTGTTGAGCAATTAGATGCTATGAGAAATGGTGTTGTATTGGCCGATGAAATGTGGACATTAATAAATGCTAGAAGAGCTATTTCTAAAAGAAATCAATTGGTTAGTTCTATTTTATTAAAGAGTAGAAAAAGAGAATTGATATATTTCTTTACTACACAATCGATGTCATTAATTGATAAAGTAGTCAGACAAATGATAGACTTTACTGCATATCCAGTTTTGATGGGTGGTGATGTATATAGAAATGAGCCATATACAGTTTGTAAATTATATGTATTTAAGGGATATTCTCAAAGATTAAATCCTTCTCAATTATTTAGAACAATAATTTATAAAACTTATTTGGTTTATGGAATGTACGATACAAATTATGAAGTTAGTGATATTATAGAAAACGAAAAGCCAGATGGTTTTAAAATAATATTTCAAGAAGATAAAGATTCGAAACCAATTTATTTTGATAATTGGGAGGATGCAAATAATTATGCGAGAAATTATTGGAACAATTATTTAAATAATGAAGAAGTTAGATATTGGTTTCCGTTCGATGATATATTAGTTGAAAACAAATTATGAAAGTATTAAATTTTTTAGTTATTTTAGCACTATTTCTTATAATTTTTGCATTTTCATCTAAAATTACTGAATTTTTTTATGTCTTTACTTTTGAAAATGAAACGATCGCAAATCTTGCAATAGCTATTATTCTAATTTCTCTAGTTATTTTATTATTTCTTTCCCTAATATAATTATGATTGAAAAAATTAGAGTATTTTTAATTTATTTGTTCGTTATACCTTTAGTGGCATTATTCTTTTTTGTCGTTTCTCCTTACATTCCAGAAACTTTTACTGGCCAAAATTTTTTAATATTTATTTTATTAATGATAGTGATATTTTCAACAATATATAAACATTTACATGAGAGGTGAAATAAAAGCTACAAATATCATTATAGTAGCATTTATTCTAATTTTTTTAGTGTTGTTTATGGGTATGTATACAGAATATTTATCAATAATTTTTGGTGACATGAGAATGGAATATGTTATTACTACAATTACCGCAATTATTCTTTTTATTGTCATTTCAATATATGCACTTTTAACTAAATAAATTTATGAGAAAAATTGTTTTACTAATTGCATTTTTAACCTTTCTTAGTATATTTGATTTAGTTTATTCAATTGAATGGGTTTCTACAAATCATTTGAATAGAATTATAATGGATGTTCATATATATACGCCATATAAATTCTATACAAAATTAGGGCTTAATAGTTACGAATATAATTTGATAGAGGTAACAATACCGATTGTTTTAGATTCTAAAGCGCTTAGAATGTATAATTGTAGCGATATGCTTATCTATTACGGAGCGAATCAACAAGAATTATTGTATTATTATATTGACGAAAGGCCAGAATATAGTTGTGGAACACATACTACTCAAATTTTTGTAAGAACTAAAGCATATTATGTTGGAGATGATGATGCTTTACAATTTACTGTTTTTAAAACAAAATTAATTATTTATTATAATGCATTAAACCCATTTAATAACAGATATTATAACAATTTTAATAGAGTTTTCGATTCATTTGGTTTTCCAGCTACATATTTTGTTCAAGGAGAGTGCAATCCTTTCTTTTTAGTTCCGGGTTGTGAATATGGAGAAATATCGCTAGAAGCTAAAAAAACAAGATTTAATTTTTCATATATTTTTGTTAGATTAAATTTAACTTCATATGATGTACCAGAATCTAGAGAAATATATTTTAATTTTGTATTAAGACCAAAAATTAAAGGAAACGTAACTTTTTATGCAAAAGATGTTGATGATTTTATAAGATTGTGTGAAGCTGGATTAGTTCCAGTATCTACAAGTGCTAATCCATGTAAAACTGAAATATTAAAAAGAACTAGTTGTTGTGGAGATGCTCAAGGTAGTATTAATTTAGATGTAATGAGAGTATTTACAATATATTTTGAAAATACTGTAGGTTCTGGAGGTTTTAAAATGTACGTAAAACATCAGAATATGGCTTTATTTAGAATGCTAGATGTTTACGATTCAATCTTATTAAATTATTTTGATATAGGTGCATTATATTTAGCATGTCCAATAGCTCCAGGTATGACTGTAAGATGTTATGCTTTACCAGTTTTACAACTTTCTTCAAGTATTGAATCTCAAATAAATGTTAGTATACTTTATAGTTATTATCAATATGTAACAAAAATTGAATTGGATAATAGTGATAATCAAGCACATCTTTTTACATCTAATTATCCTAGTATGTTTGGCACACCTTCAAATGATGGTACATTGGTAATAGTTATTAATACTTCAAAACTTATAAAAGAAAATAAGCTCGATTCTCGATGTAATAATATATTATTTTTATTTGAAAATAGAACATTGGTATATTTTTATTTTGATAAAGAAATGTGTAATAAAGATCGTACATTATTTTTTGTAAGAATTCCAAATATAGGTCCTAATGAAATAAAATATCTTTATCTTTATACTTCACCAGCTACAAGAACAAGACTATCTGATATATTTTATGATTTTAAGAAATCATTTAGTATTGCTTTAGATTTTGATAACTTAAGCGAAGTTTTTGAATATTTTAATACTACTGCGGGATATTGCGGTGGTTATAGGTATTTTGATGTGATAGATGGTAAGCTTTATGTTTATGGTAGTAGTTGTGGTACTAGACTCGTTAGTCGCAATTCATTAATTTATTTAAAAGCGAGCATTTTACACTTTGGTTCAACAAACGAAAAATTATTTGAAAGTGCTGTTCATACATATAATATTTATCTTAGAGATTATATACTTGAATTTGTGTATAATGTGTCCGAAAATTCTATAGTTGTTATATCTGCTGATGTTGTTCGTACGAAACTTTATAATGTCTATGCAAACGTTTATTATTCTTTTGTGACCGATTTTGCA
>JAHLMO010000008.1 GCA_018920305.1 Candidatus Aenigmatarchaeota archaeon | reverse complement strand
CTCTTTTTCTGTTTTATTTTCAAAACTTTCATTATTTATATTTATAATATTTTTGCTTTCGTTTTTTTCTTCAAAAATAATATTGCTAATATTTATATTTTCGTTGGTTTTATTATCTATATTTTTTTCTATCTTTGCTATTTGAACTATAGATTTAGAAGTTAAATAAGATAGAAAAATAACAAAAAATGTTAAAAATAAAGAAATTAAAATCTTTTTTAGTTCCATAAATTAAAATTTATTCTATTATTTCTTCTAGCTGATATTTTAATATATGATTTTCATCGATATAAAAATTTTTAAAACCAGAAACTTTATAACTTTTCGGGTTTTCAAAAGAAAAATAAATATAGTCAATATTTGTTTTATTAGTATAAACATTTAAACCGCTTAAAGCTAAATATTCTTTATTAACAAAACATTCAATTCCATCAAAGACTGTTAAATTATATTTATTGCTATTTCTATTTCTTCCTTCTAATCTATCTAAAAATGTTGCACCTTCTGAGCTACTAAAACAAAGCTGATTTTCTAATGCATACTTTAAATTTTCAACATTATAAGCTTTACCATTTTTAATTAAATAATAAGTATTATTTAAAACGTTTGAAATATTTCCAATTACATGTGGAATATTAATTATAGTAGAATTTTTTTCTAATATAATACCTGCAAATTGATTTATTATATTAATAATTTCTGAATCATTATTAGTTACCAAAATATAATTTTGTTTATTATCCAAATTTAATATCGAATTTTTATCAAACAAAATAATTGTTTTGGCCATTGCAATTCCGCTTCCATTTCCTATAACATCTTTTCTAACAAAAAAATCAAAATTTTTAGTTTTTATAAAATTTGTTGCTAGGCCATTAGAATTTATTATATAAAATGGGTCTTCAAAATTTATTATTGAAATATTTTTTTCAAATTTTTCTATTGAAGAAATAAACTTATTTTTATAAGATATGTTAATCATTAAAGTTGTATTAACATAAATTTTAAAAGAAGTATAATGAAAAACATCAAAATTTATTGGAAAAATAGAAATATTGAAGCCATATTTATTTAAAAAAGAATTTATTCTTTTTTCATAATCAATTAAAGAGGAATTTTTGATAAGATAATTTTCATCTAAAAAAATTGAATAAAAAAACGCATTTTTTATTGTATTTCTCACATCATTAACAAAAATACCATTTTCAATTTCATAGCTTATTATAGAATTCAAAATTCTTGGAATAGATATTTCAATAAAATTTAATAAATCGCTTTTTATAAATTCTAAAGTATTTAATATAAATTCTATATCTCTTTCAGTGCTAATTTTCTTTATTGAAATTTCTTGAATACCCAAAAAGAAAAATATTATTAGAAAAGAAATGCTAGCAAATAAAAAAATTAAAAATGAAAAAGTTAATCCTTTGGCCATACTATTACTTTTAATATTTCCGGTCCAGTAAGCCATCTAACTCCAAAAACATCTTGAGTTTCTACATATATATCTTCTATTTCGACATTACCAATTTGATTTTTTAATCTTATTATTGCATCATTTATTGCATCTTCTTTACTTTCAAAAACATTTCCATATCCAACTAAACCTTTTACTACATATTTTATTTCTAAAGAAGTCCATGGTAAAATATAATTACTTGGACTTAATCTCCCGCTTGGTTGAATATCCCTAATTTCTATTGAATTATTTCCAAATTTTATTAAACTTGGAGTTAAATAGAAATGAGAAGGTACTGCCCTAGGAGAGGGAGAAATATAAAAAGAAAAATTATTAATAGATGCATTAATCATAGAGCTAAATCCTTGAACTAAATGAATAAAAGAAGAAATAATTTTTTCTTCACTTCTATTATAATAAAAAATTTTGGGATTTTCTGCTTTTCCCTCAAATATTATTTCTTTATTTATATCAATTTCTCCATATTTTAAGCTAGATTCATTAAGTATATAATAAATTTCTATATAACTTTCATTAGAGATTTCTGCATAGCCTATACCCCAATGAAAATCGCCAAAAGAATTTATATAAATTGATAAAGTATTTGTTCCTTTAATTAAATATGGTGTTAAATTTAAAGTTAAAACAACATTTTTAGTTGAAGCAACATCTCTATGACAATAATAATTTTTTATATCTATTGAATTACAATAATTTGGTCGGTATGGATAAAAAATATCAATTGTATCTTCGCCGTCTTTAAAAATTGGATCTTTTGAATTTAAAAAAATTATTATATCACTTGTATTTATTCTTCTATTTTTTAGATAAGTATCTTCAACATTTAAAGCAATTAAATTTAGAGTAGCATTATAATAGATTGCATTTTCTGGAATAAAGAATGGAATTATAACCCAAGCACCAGTTCTTCCAATTATTCTATCAAAATAAATCCTTTCTTTAAATTCATTTGTTTCTTCTTTTAATTTTTCCGATTTCTTTAAATCTAAAGAAATTTTAAATCCAGGATGAAAATGTGCATGATATGTTTGAGGAGAACCAATTTCAATTCTAACTATATTATTACCTTTTTTAATACAATTAGTAATATTAACTATTGAAAATATTGCACATGTAATTTCTGTTCCACTACCTTCGCATTGAGAATATAATATATTATTTAAGACATCTTTTCTAATATTACAATTGTTTACATAAAAATTTTTAAATAAAGCTGTTTCTGTTCTTATATTTCCAACATGCATTGAGACAAATAAAATTGCATTAAGAATTTCGCTATCATCTGAAATATAAAAATTTTTATAATACTCAAAATCCCCACCCCTATTTGCAATAACTTTCCAACCAGAACCACTAACTAAAAAATCAATAATTTCTGTAGTAACTTTTTTATATTTTGTTAGCCAAGCTCTTGCAATATATCCACTAATAGGTTTTCCATACTCTAATCCGCTAATAAATAAAGAGGAAGTTTGAATTAAAGATGAATAATTTTCACAACTTTTGTAAATACTTTCATTACCAATTTTTATTTCAATACAATATTTATTGTTTATTTCTTTTAAAAATTCCTCTAAAATTTCTTTAGCTATATTTTTTAATGTTTGATTAGAGTTATAAATTCCAGAAAGATAAAGAGATGAAATTATTTCTGCTAAAGATTTTTCAAAATCATCATTGCTAATATAATTACTTAAATTTTGAATTGAAAAATTAATTTCTTTTACTTTTGTAGAAATTAAAGATAATAAAATTTCATTTGCATAATTCTTCTTTTCTAATTCTTGATATATAGTTAAATTATTTAAATTTTTAAAACCTATATTTTCTATAGAAAGAAAATAAAAAAATATAATTAATGAAAAAGAAAAAATTGTTAACGATAGAATTATATCTAATGAGAAAGAAATTGCTTTCATAATTTAATTCCAAACAATTATCTTTATTTCATCTAAATAAGAAAAATTATTAATTAGAATACTAGCAATTTTTTTTCTAACAAAAATTTTTTGAGAATTTTCATAACTACAATTTCCTACTTCAAAATTTTTTATACAAAATTCATTTTTTATTAATAAATATTTTTTCAAATCTTTATAGTCAATTTCTTTTAAATAATTTACTTTTTTCATATCAATTTTTCCATTCGTTCTTAATCCTAAAACTTCAAAATTACTATTATTCCAATCTTTTGGTTTTCCTTCAATATCTAATAAAACTTCTATCGTATCTAAATCTCTTAAAAGAGTTAAATCTTCATAATACTCTAAAAATTCATTTATTTTTTTTATTTGAATAGTAAAAAGAGTTAGAATTAAAAAAATAAAAATTATTAGTGCTATTAAAAATTCTATTGATGTAACTTGCAATTTAAATAACTTTAACATTTCCATTTTCAATTATTATTATATTTTTTCCATTTTTTATTATTCCTTCAGCTTTTTCAATTTTTGTAAAACAACTGATGTTTCCGATAATAATTCTATAATTTTCTATTTTTGCAAAATTTTTTAAATCTATATAAAATTCTTCAATATATGTAATATTTCTAACAATTATTGGAAATAAGGAATTAAATTTGGAAGCTAAAAAATAACATTCACTTTCTTCATTAAAAAACTTTATTAATTCTACAAACTTTTTATAAGAATCTAAATAAACATAGAAAAATATATAGAGTAATGAAAATAAGGCAAAAAATCCGACAAAATATTCTAGTGAAAACTGATTTTTAAATTTTTTTAATTTTGACATAATTTCCTTCATTTTTTATTTCTATAGTAATAAAACCAAAAAAACTTTCATTAACAAAGATATTAAAATTTAAAGGATAGGAAATTTTATTGTTTGAATATTCAGCTATTAAAACATTTGAAATATTATATATTTTCGTTTCTATTGGAAAATTTAATTTTAAAGTATATTTTGCTGGAGCATCTTGGGAAAATACTAATTCTGAATAATATATTATTCTTTGAATATTTACTTCTATTTGTCTAATATTTATTTGAAAAATTTGATGCATACTTTCTCTAAATGCAAACGAAAAACCAATTATTATTATTGTTAATACAAAGCTTGAAATCAATAAATATTCTAATGCGCTTTGAATTTTCATAAATATTATGTCGAAAAACTATTTTTATGAAAGCTAAAGATATAATGAGTAAAAATATTATTTTTGCAAGACCGGATGAAACAATTAAAGAAGTTTCCTTAAAAATGTTAAAAAATAAAATTTCTGGTTTACCAATTATTGATAATAGTGGAAAAATTGTTGGAATAATTTCTCAAACAGATATAGTTAAACTTTCTGAAAAGTATGATGAGAAAGAATTGGAAAAATTAAAAGTTAATGAAATAATTAAAGGAAAAAGAAAATTAATAGCTGCAAGAGAAAACACGTCAATTAAGAGATTAATTAAATTAATGATAAAACATGATATTTCTAGAATTCCTATAGTAGATAAAGAATATAAAGTTATAGGAATAGTTAGTAAATTGGATATATTAAAAATTTTTTATAAAGAAGAAAAAGAAGAGAGAGAGGAAAAAATTTTTACTTTAATAGATAAAATTTTAAAAATTTTAGAAGAAAAAAAGCAAATTAGTTTAAACGATTTATCTAAAGAATTAAATGAAGATTTAAGCTATTTAGAGCAAAATTTGAAAATTTTAGAAAAACATGGGATAATAGAAATGAGCTATAGTTTAGGAAATATAATAATAAAGAAAAAATGAAAATTTTAGAAAAATATAAAATAAATTTAGATTTTATTTCAGCAGATGTAGAAATTGTTGATAGAGGAGATTTTGTTAGTTATTATGAAATTAAATTACCAAAATTAGAAAGAGGTACAGAAATTTTAAAAGAAGAAATAAAAGAAAAGTTAATTTCAAAAATACCTATTAGGGAAAATTTAGATAAAGAAGCATATGAAAAACTAAAAAATGAAATTTTTTTACAAGCTAAAGAAGAAATAAAAAAATTAATTAAAATTAAGGAAAGCGATGCAAATTATTTAGCAAATTTAATTACTATAGAAATGATTGGTAGTGGAATAATAGATTTGTTGATAGAGGATCCAAATTTGGAAGAAATAGCAATTAATAATTCAAAAGAACCAATTTGGGTATATCACAAAAAATTTGGTTGGCTGAAAACGAACATTTATTTAAAAAACGAACAAGAAATTTACAATATAGCGAGTATTATTGGAAGAAGAGTTGGTAGACAAATAAATATTTTAAATCCATTAATGGATGCTTATTTATTAAGTGGAGATAGAGTAAATGCAACATTATATCCAATAAGCTCTTTTGGAAATACTATAACAATAAGAAAATTTAGAAGAAATCCTTGGACTGTTATTGATTTTATAAATAATAAAACAATTTCATTAGATGCCGCAGCTTTTTTATGGCAATCAGTTCAATACGAATTAAATATAATAATTGCAGGTGGAACAGGTAGTGGAAAGACTTCATTATTAAATGTAATTTTAGAATTTATTCCTCCAAATCAAAGAATTGTTAGCATTGAAGATACTAGAGAGCTTTCTATTTCTTCTTTTCATCATTGGGTTCCTTTAGTTACTAGAGCTGCTGGTGCAGAAGGTAAAGGAGAAATAAAAATGTTAGATTTGTTAGTAAATAGTTTAAGAATGCGTCCAGATAGAATAGTTGTTGGAGAAATAAGAAGGGCAGAAGAAGCTGAAGTATTATTTGAAGCAATGCATACTGGTCATAGTGTATATGCAACCTTACACGCAGAAACTGCAGAGCAAGCATATAGAAGATTAACTCATGAACCAATTAATGTTCCAGAAACTTTAATGGAAAGTTTACATTTATTTGCTGTAATGTTTAGAGAAAGAAGAAAAGGAATAAGAAGGTTATTACAAATTAGTGAAGTAGTTCCCTTTTTACCTCAAAAGGTTAATGATTTATATAGATGGGATGCAAAAATTGATGAAATCAAAAAAGCTAATGAAAGCTTAAGAATACATGAAGAATTAGAATTATTTACTGGATTATCTAAAAAAGAGCAATTGGACGATTTGGAAGAAAAGAAAAAAATATTAAAGTGGATGATTGAAAACGATTTAAATGGAACTGAAAATATAGGAAAAATAATTGCTTTATATTATAGAAATAGAGAAGAAGTTTTAAGCGCATTGAACAATAAAAAATCTCCAAAAATTTTCCTTTAGTTTAAATCTCATTAATTTTAGTGTATCAAGCTATTTTTTATCTAAATAGAAATCTCAATAGCTTCTTTCAAAATATTCAACAATAGATTTGTTAAAATAAAATTATAATTGTTGCGATATAACATATTCTTATTATGAGAATACCATTTTTACCTATGAAACCAGAAACAATTTTAAAAATTTCTAAAAAATCTTTTATTTTTATATTAGCAGATAAAATTTCAAAAATTTTACCTTTAGAAATTACCTTAAAACAAGCAGATATTTCTTATGATGAAAGAGAATGGTTATCGTTAGCAATTTACTCTTCTATTCACTGGTTTTTAATTTTGTTTTCAATTTTATTTTTTATTGGAATTATTTCAAAAACAAACATTTTTTCAATTTCACTTGTACTTTCTTTAGTATTTTCCTCTTTTGTATTTATTTATTTTATTCTTTTTCCATCTTTTCTAGTATCTAGAAAAGTTAGAGATGTTGAAAAAAATTTACCACATGTTTTAAGACATTTATTAATAGAATTAAGGGGTGGCGTTTCCTTATACAATGCCTTATTATCTATTTCATCTCAAGATTATGGAATATTAAGTAAAGAATTTAAAGAAGCTGTTAAAAAAATTTCTTCTGGCTATTCGGAAATTCAAGTTTTAGAAGAACTAGCATTGAAAATTCCATCCCAAAAATTTAGAAAAGTAATGTGGCAAATAATAAATTCTTTGAGAAGTGGAGTAGAAATTTCTGATGTATTAAAAGATATTGTAAATAATATAGTTAATGAACAAAGAGCTGAAATAAGAGAATATGCATCTTCTCTTAATCCAATTGCCTTATCATTTATGATGTTTTGTATAATTTTTCCAACAATGGGTTTAATAGTAATTTTATTATTAACAAGTTTTATAGGAATTAAAATTCCAAAAGAGTTTTTATATATAATATTGGCTTTAATCGCTTTTGTTCAATTTAATTTTATTGGAATAATTAAATCAAAAAGACCATGGGTTTAAAATTAGAAGCAATTATTCCAAAAAGCTATTTAAGATGGATAAAAGAAAAATTAGAATATTTAGAAACCGAAATTAATGAAAAAAATTTTGTTATTTCCCAAATTTATTTTTCACTTATTCTTTTTTCGTTGATATTTTTTCTATCTAAAAATTTATTTTTAGCTTTTTTCTCTTTTTTAATAGGTTTTTTAACTTTTGTTTTTTTATTGTATTTAAGTGTTGAAAATTCAAAGAAAAAGGTTGAAGTTAATTTACCAGAATTTATTAGTCTTTTCTCATCAAATATTAAAAGCGGATTAACATTAGAAGCAGCTATATTAGCTAGTTGTAGAAAAGAATTTGGAATTTTGGATAAGATATTTAGAAATATAGGAAAAGAGATTTATAGTGGAAAACCTATAGAAGAAGTTTTAAAAAAATATTCAAAAAAATATAAAATAGAGACACTTCAAAGATTTTTATATTTGCTTGAGGAAGGAATTAAAAAGGGTTCCAAAATTTCTGATTTATTATTTGAAATTAGCGAAGATTTAAGAAGCAGAAATGTATTAAAAAAAGAATTAAGTTCAATAATAAGTTTATACACAATGTTTATATTTTTTGCTGTTTCTTTTGGTATGCCAATATTGTTTGGAATAACAACATATTTTGTTTATACAATTCAAACTCTTGCTCCGAAAGGATTTGAAGCAAAAATTCCTATTAATATTCCATTATCTTTCAAAGGAATTGATATAGATGTAAATTTTATAAGAAATTTTGCAATTTTATCTATATTAATAACTTCTTTTTTCTCTAGCATGATAATAGGAGCTTTAAAAGAAGGAAATGAAAAAATAGGTATTAAATATTTTCCAATAATTTTAACCATTTCTTTATTGCTTTATTTTGCAATTCAAATAGTTATTTCTCAAATGATGGGATTTATTATTTCTTAAAAAAATAATTTATGGGATAGGTAGGTAGCTGGGCGACTACCGTAAGGAGGAAATTCTCCCCATCGATGCTAAAAGGGGCTAATAAACCCTGCTCGGGCGTCAGAAAAAAAACCTATGCATACTCAATGATAATGATGCCAAAAGCTGATGAGATATGCATAGGATGAAATTGCCCGAGCGGCAAATGAGATGCAAGCCTTTAAGGCGCTTAGAAGAATGCCGCCTTAAAAACAGAAGGGAGATTACAGCTACCTACCCTCAAAACTGAATTTATTTATGAATAAATATAAATTCATATAAGTTTTCTTTAATGCTTTCTAATTTCACAAAACCAAATCTAACAAATTGGACTCTTTCCCCAATTAAAATTCTTTTTATTGTACTTTCTCCATATCCAAAGATTTCTCTTAAGCTATTTTCATTAATTTTTCCATTTTCAATTAATTTTTCTGCTTTAATAACTTTAACTTTAACAAAATCATCGTTTAAGCTAATCCAATGAATTTTTTTAATATCTTTTATTAATTCTTCACTTATTTTTTCTGCAATAATTTCATTTTCATTCTTTTGAATTATTTTAATATTATATAGATCTATTAATCTTACTTCATCTCCTTCTTTCAAATCTTTAAAATCGCTTTCTGAAATAAAGAAATCACCTTTTGTTAATATTTCTCTATACCCTCTATCTTCGAAATCCGGATGAAATTTTATTCTAGCAAATTTCGTTGTAGCGTTAATAACTTTTAATCTTTTTGGATTGTCAACAAAAAAATATCTATTTGCATATTTATCTAAATGTTGTCTATTAATACTTTCTAATACTTCGATTTCTATTTTACTTTCTGACTTTGAAATTCCTGTTCTTTTAGCAAAATCCAAAATTGCATTAGGTAAAAATCCTCTTTTTTTTAAGGCTCTTATTGTTACTAATCTTATATCATCATAATCGCTTAAAATTCCCTTTTGAATTAATTCTCTAATTTTTCTTCCAGAAGTCAATTGATCTTTTATTTCAAATCTCGCAATTTCTATTATTATTGGATGTTTATTTATTCCTAGAGCTTCTCTTATCCAATTTTGTAATTCTGTTCTTAATTCGAATTCCTTACTTCTAAATCTATGAGTTATTTTTTCCCAATAATCTAACATTGCAGTTCCAAAATCGTATAATGGCCAAACATAATATTTGTTTCCAACAATTGGATGCTCTTTAAATGAAATTCTAACTAAAGATGGATCTCTCATTACATAGTTCTTATGTTTCATATCTATCTTTGCTCTAATATGAACTTCATTTTCTTTATACTTACCGCTTAGCATATCTTCAAAAATTTTTAAGTTTTTTTCAATTGAAAAATTTCTATGTTCGCATTCTATTCCTTTAGCTCTATATTCTTTAATTTTATCTTTAGAGCAAAAACATGCATATGCTTTATCTCTTAAAATTAATAGTCTTAAAGCTTCATAATATTCTTCTAAATTTAAACTCAAAACATCCTCTTCATCCCACTTTATTCCTAACCATTTTAAATCATCTCTTATTGCATTGTAATATTCTCTTTTTACTTTTTCTGGATTACTATCTTCAAATCTTAGAATAAATTTTCCATCATATTTTTTAGCGTAATAATAGTTTAAAAATGCTGCTTTTGCATGTCCAATATGTAAATATTTGCTTGGCTCTGGTGGAAATGCTGTAATTACTTTTCCTTTTTCAGCAAATGGTAACTCAAATTCTTTTTCTTCTTTTTTTTCTAATACTATTTCAAATTCTTTTGCAAGCTCTTCTAATTTTTCTTTTGGTAAATTATTAATTTCATTTATTTTTTGATTTATTATTTCTTTAATTTCATTTATTCTATCTTTTAGTTCTTTATTTTCGGCAATAATTTTAGAAATAACAATTTTTTCATTAGCTTTTCCGTATTTTAATGCATTTAATATTAAGTGTTTTAAGACAATTCTTTCCAAATTCATAATATTTTTTCAAATTAACTCCTTTAATATTATACGTTTGTTGCTATAAAGGAAAAGGTTCTGAGAGAAGGCAAATTTATATAATTTTAAATATTTATTTATGGCAATAACGATAAAGAATATAGTAGAGCTATATGATAGAGATGTTTTTACAACTAAAGGACAATATGCCGGAAGAGTAAAAGATGTAGAAATAGATTTAAGTAGAGGAAGAATAAGAGCCTTAGCAGTTGAAGTCGCTAAAGGAAGTTTCTTAGAAGCAATTTTGGGTGGTAAAAAAACTTTAATTGTTCCATATAGCTTAATAAGTTCAATTGGTGATATAGTATTAATAAAGTACGATTTTAGCGAATTACAAAAAGAACAAACAGCTCAAGAAACTAAATAGAAATGAAACCAAGAAAAGTGAGAGAGCTAGAATGGCAACAAGTTGGAAATTTATACATTTTAATAGATAAAAAAAATAATAAAACTTTTACGCTCGATGCAATCTCTTTTTTAGTTTGGATGCAATGTGATGGAAAAACAGATTTAGAGGATTTAGTTGATTTATTTTCAATCAATGGAAACAGAGATATTGTAAGGGGCGCTATTTTAAATATTTTAGAAAATTTAAAAAACTTAAATCTAATTGAATGGTAATTGAAAGAATTCCATCTGGCATACCAAAATTGGATGAATTAATAGAGGGTGGATTCGTAAAAGGTAGTTGTATATTGATTTCTGGATATCCCGGAGCTGGAAAAACAATTTTTGGATTCCAATTTTTATTAGAAGGATTAAAAAGAGGAGAAAAGGGAATTTATTTTTCTTTAGAGGAAACGAGAGAAGATTTATTAGATGATATTGAAAGATTTGGTTGGAAAGAAATTATTTTAGAAAAAGAAAAAGAAGGTAAGTTTTTAATTCATAATATTTTACCAAGCAGTATTGATAAAATATCTTCTGAAATTATAAGATATACAAACTTATTACAACCTCAAAGAATTGTAATAGATAGTATAACTTTGATGGAAAATGCATGGGAAACTTGTCAAGATATTGGAAAATTAAGAAGAAGCATCTTTTCTTTAATTAAAGAATTAAAAAGTAAAAAAATAACAATATTGTTGTTATCTGAAGCAAAGAAAGATGAGATAGGTTTTGAAGAATTTTTAGTTGATGGAGTAATAAAATTATATTATTTAGCTAAATCATTACCAAGAGCATTGCAAATAACGAAAATGAGAAAAACTAAGCATTCATTGGAATTAATTCCTTTCGAGATTACAGATAACGGAATAATACTAAAGAAAATAATTTAAACTTTTTCTATTTCTTCTAGGTTTTAAGCGAAAAAATTTTCATCTCTTGGGAAAAGATATATTAAGAAATAAATTGGATATAATTTACTGTTTATCCATAAATAATTAATGAAAATAGAAGAATTAGAGAAAAAATTTAGTATAAATATTGAAGAATATTATAGGTCTTTAGCAACATATTTTAGAGTAAATACTTTAAAAATAGAAGTAGATAAAGTTATAAAAGAGTTAGAAGATAGAGGATATGAATTAGAAAAATTACCTTTTGCAGATTTTGCATTCAAAGTCTTAAATAAGGATAAAATAATTACAAAAGAAATAGAACATGCAATTGGCTATATTTTTTGTCATGATGCATCTAGCATGATAGTTCCATTAGTTTTAGAACCAAATGAAAAAGATTATGTTTTAGATTTATGTGCAGCACCTGGAGGAAAAACTACAGAAATAGCTCAGTTGATGAACAATAAAGGCTTTATTTTAGCCAATGATATAAAAATAGATAGAATAAAAGCATTAGCTTCTAATATTCAAAAAATGGGGGTATTAAATACAATAATTTCAATTGAAGATGGAAGATTTTTATATAAAAAAATTGGAAATTTTTTTGATAAAATTTTATTAGATGTTCCTTGTAGCGCTACTGGAACATTTAAAATAGATGCAATAAAATTTACTAATGAAAATTTAATTAAAAAACTTCAGAATTTACAAAAACAGTTATTAAAATCTGCATACTATATGTTAAAAAAAGACGGAATAATTGTTTATTCTACATGTTCATTATTAGTCGAAGAAAATGAAGCTATCATAGACTGGTTTATTAAAAATTTTGATGTAGAATTAGAAAACATTAAAATTAAGGGTATAGATCTTATAGATGGTTTTACTAAGTTCGATAATTACGAATTTGATAAAGAAATTTCAAAAACAAAAAGAATTTTAAATAAAGGTCAAGAAGCGTTTTTTATTGCTAAAATAAGAAAATTATAAAATCTTTTTTGAACTATAGCCTAAAGAAATTGCACTAGCTACCATATGAGCAATTCTTAGCACTTCTGGCACTTTACTACTCTTTCTACTTATTTTTATTAAACTTTCTGCTTCTTTTTCACTAATTCCCTTTAGTTGAACATAAAAATTTTCAATTTTTTTAATTTCTCCAGCTTTTTTTATTATTTCTAATCTTTTTTTCCAATCATTAAAATATTTTTTAAGAGCATTTTCAATTCCATTAAAATTTGGATATTTTTTCATTAGAACAATTATTGGTTTTTTTGTTTTTTGATATATTTCTTCAATATCAGCTACATTAAATCCAGCAAAAGTTATTCCTGCAAGGAAAACAACAAAAATTTGTTGATAAAATCTTTTATTATTTATCATTTTTATAATTTTTTCTGTAGAATCTAATCCATCAACATATATTTTATCAATTAGAAATCCTTCAATTATTTCATTTTTTCTCATAATACAACCAACTAAATATGAAAATTTTTCGTTTCTACTAAAATAGGAATCATCAATACCTAAAAATCTATAACCCTTTTTATCCATATATATTTTTAAATAATATTTTTATGAAAAAGTTAGATCCTGATGTAGAAAAAAGATTATTCAAAAATGTGTTTGTATGTAAAGATTGTAAACACAAAATTAGAGCACTAGCTAGTAAAGTTGCTGAAGGAAAAGTTAGATGCAGACATTGTAAAAGTAAAGCATTAAGACCAAAAAAATTAATAAAGGCGATAGGATAGAATTATTTTTTGTGTGCTGTATCCCAAACTGCTTTAAAAGCTGTTATTAATGCAGCTGGTAATACGAAAACTCCTATTAATTTAACTATTTTAGATAGCCATTCCAATCCTGTTATATTCTCAATTCCTAATGGTAATAGAAATATTAAACTTGCTAATAGAAATGTTGTATATTCTTCTTTTCTTATATTTAATAAACCAACTATAGTTCCTAATAGGATTAATGAAACATTTACTAACCATTCCTGTAATATTATATTACTTGCTAGTAGTATTCCTGAAATTATTGCTATTAAAATTCCTGCTAAAAAAGCTACTTCTCCTATCTTTATTGTTTCTTCTTTTTTAGCTCTTCCTTTTACTGCCATAAAAAAAGAAGCTTCAAAAACTATTTAAGTTTTAAATTATTTTTACAAATTTCTAAGCAGCCTAAAACTCCATTGTTTTTTACTTTTGAAAAACCTATTTTTGGCATTCTAACTAATAACTCTTTTTTTATTAACTTTTTATTAATTAACTTTTTATTATTAACAGCTACACTACCTCCAATAACAACTATTTCTGGATCATAAAGATGTATAATAGAGGCTATTGCTTTTGCATTAATTATTTGTAATAATTTGAAAATTTCTTTTCCTATTTCATATCTTTTATAAATTTTGAAAAACTCTTCTGCACTCTTTATTTTATCAAAAATTTTATATCCTTTTAGATGAGCATAATATTTTACAAAATTTGGAATAGAATTTCCACTACAATAAGCTTCCCAATGCCCATATTTTCCACAACTACATTTTATTCTAGAGTTAAAATCTATCGTAATATGTCCAACTTCATGAGCATTTCCATCTTTTCCTAAAATTAATTTATTATCTATAAAAATTCCAGCACCTATTCCACTACTTATTGTTATATACACAAAATTTTTTTCTTTATATTTTCCATAAATTTTTTCGCCAATTGAAGCGGCAATAGCATCATTAACAACAATTACTTCTTTTCTAAATATTTTTTCTAGAATATCCTTTAAATTTAAATTTTTTATTTTAAGATTTGGGGAATAAATAACTTCACCTTTTTTTATATTAACAATTCCAGCAATTCCTATTACTATTTTTTCAAATTTTATATTTGAAAGTTTTTGAAATAAAAAATTTATTAAATTTTCTTTTGGTGTGTAAAATTCTTCTATTAATATTTTTCCATCTTTTTCTATTCCAATTCTTGTTTTAGTAGCCCCTATATCAATTCCAACATTCACATTTCAATAATTTTCGATAATCTTTTTAATGCATAAATCTTTTCTTTATTTCCTAATTTTGCTTCTTCAATAACTTGTCTTAATATTTCTGCTTCTTTTAACATTCTTTCCTTATCGACATAATATGGCTTACCAGCTTTTGTTCCATGAGCATAAGTAAATTTAATTGGATCTTTCCAACTAATTCTTGTTCCAAAAATTATATTTGCGATATATGCTAAACCTCTTATAGTATCTTTTCCAATTCCTCTAATTTTTAGTATATCTTCAAAATTTTCAGCATTTTTTGCTATTTCTAAAGCTTTTTTATCAATTTTTTTAGGTATTTTAAAATAATAGGGCAATTTAACTATTTCAAAATTTTCCATTTTTAAATAGTCTACCAATAATTTTTGATTTTGTTTTTTATTTAGCATTATTAAAGTTTTTTCGATTTTTTCAATACTATAATCTTTAACAATATCTACAATAGCTTTTCTTGTTTCTTTAGAATCTTTCGAAAATAAATTTAAAGCAACTTTTTCTTTTATTCCGATTATTTCGTTATGTGGTTCTTCTTCAAATATTTTTGTATTAGCTATCCAATGAAGTCTTCTAACTTTTTGATTATTAATATTCATTTTTTGATTTATTATAGAAAAATTTCCATTTTCATCAAATATTAATGAATGAAAATATAAATCATAACCATCTTGCAATTCAACATTATCTGCTTTTGCACTTAATATACTAGCTTTTTTTATTTCATCCTTATTTTTTATTTCTAATTTTTCTATTTCTTCTAGTGTATTAATGGCTTCTTTTCCTTTTCCTCCTACAACTTTTATTGGTAAATTTGAATCTTTTAAAGCATCTTTAATAGCTTTAATTGTTACTGTAGTCATCCCACTATAATTCCACTCAAAACCTAATAAACATGCAAAACATTGAAACCATAGGGCATCGCTAAATCTTTTTATTACTTCATAACTTCCATATTCTTCGACTAAAATTTCTAAAATAGGCCTTGCTAATTTAACCATTTCTTTATAGTGTGGTACAGGTCCACTAGCTAATCTTAATTCAACAAATCCTTTTCTTATCATATTTTTAAGATAAAATTCTTATAAATTCGTTTTTTGCTTTTTCTAGAACTTCCTCAATTCTTTTTATTCTATCTTCAAAAACTTTTTTATAAAAAAGCTGAAAATGAAGATGTGCTAGTAATTTTTTAATAAAAAAGAGTAATTTATTTTCATCGCTTATAGTTAGTTCATAAATAATTTTGCCTCTAAGTTTAATGTTTAAGTTAGACTTTCCTTCTTTTGGAATACTGCCACTAAGAATAGTCTCTATTAAATAATAGGTTCTAAAAAATTTAGAATTGTCGAAAGTATCGCTAATATCAATTCTTATAAAAAAAGAATTATCTGTTGCGTCAAATCTCAAATCTCTGATATAGTGTCTACTTCTTCTAATTTCAAGCATTTTTGCAAAAATTTCGTAATGTTTTTTATAAGCGTTTAATGGATTAGAGGTTTCTATATTAAATTCTAAATATTCTTCTTTTGGAATTATAATTTCTTTAATTATTTTTTCTTCCATTAAATTTTTGCTTGTGCTTTTAACAAGTTTATAAATTTTGTTAAATAACCTTTTCCTTCTTCGACGTACTTTTCAACAATTTTTGAATAATAGAAACTCCAATATAAGGAAAAGAAAAAATGATAAAATATAGATCTTTGAAAAGAAGTCTCTTGAGGAACTTCAAAATATAAAGAGCCTTTAATCGAAGTTTCAAATTTTCCATTATCATTTATATCGGCTTCATATGAAATTCTTATTTCAAATCTATAGTAGCAAAAAGAATCTATTTTCTTATTTAATTTGTATTCTGCACTCATTTTTTCTTTTTCTCCTCTTGTTAAATTAAAAAAACTCTCTTTTATATCTTCCTCTTTAATTTCAAAAGCACTTGATACAATTTTTTTGAAATTTTTTGAAATCATAGAAACACTTGGACCTTCATAGGTAAACGTTAAAGGTAGAGTTGTTAAATCATATCTTTTAACTATTGCGGCTGAAAAAAGTAAAGGTTTTATTTGAACTTCTGTTAAAACAAATTTATCCATAAAAATTAAAATCTTACAAGATTAAATAAGATTAAATAAATCATCTAATCCTTAATAAGCTCTAACAATTCTAATATAAATATTTTTAAATTGAAAAATTTAAAATTTATGCCAAAAGTTAAAGATATAGCTGAAAATTTTGAAAAATATAGAGAAGTTTTAATACATAGAGGTTTAGATAATTTAATTCCAACAATTGAAAACGGAATAAATGATTTTAAGAAACTAAGAGAGTTAAATAAAATTCTTAGAGAAAAGAAAACAGAACTAAATAAAATTAACAAAGAATATATAGAAAAGAAAGAAGAAAGTTTATTAAAAAAAGCTAAAGTATTAAAAGAAGAAATTAATAAGTTAGAAGAGGAAGTTAAAAATATCGAGGAAAAAATCTCAAAAATTGAACTACTTTTACCAAATTGGATTCATCCAGAAGTTCCTTTAAAGACTGGTGAAGAGTATGAAAAACCAATAAGATATATTGGTAGACCAAAGGTTTATGAAAATCAAATTGAAAACTTTATTAAAATGTATCCGAATGTCGAATTTGAAAAAATAGATTATGAACCATTACATCACTATAGCTTAGTTGGAAAGTATATTGATCAAGAAAAAGCAGGAGAAATTTCTGGATCGAGGTTTTATTATTTATTTAATGAATTAGTAATTTTAGATTTAGCTTTAAGTTTATATGCAATAGAATTTTTTAAAAATAAGGGTTATTCAGATGTATTAATGATAACTCCTTATATGATGAGAAAAGAAGTAGAGGAAAAAATTACATATTTTGAAGCTTTTCAAGATGCATTATTTAATGTCGAAGATAATTTAATATTAATCTCAACGTCTGAACACCCAATTATAGCATATTACAAAGATAAATTATTTGATCCTAGAGATTTACCTATTAAGATTCTCGCATGGACTGCTTGCTTTAGAAAAGAAGCGGGAGCTCATGGAAAAGATACAAAGGGAATATTTAGAGTTAAGCAATTCCATAAGGCAGAAATTCATGTAATAACTAAAAAAGATGAAGATTATGATGAAGTATTTAAATTAGCAGATGCTGTTCAGGAATTTTTAAATTCTCTTAACCTACCAAATAGATCTGTAATAGTACCAAGTGGAGATATGGATAGAAGAGCGTTAATTCAAATAGATGTTCAAACATGGTTTCCAGCTGAAGGAAAATATAGAGAAACTCATTCTATAGCTACTATGGGAACTTGGGTTTCTGAAAAATTAAATATGAGATATGGATATGCTGGAAGTAAAAAGGAATTAGTAAGAAATGTTTATGCAACAGCAGCTGCAGTAGAAAGATTAATTTGCGCTATAGTTGAAAATCATTATAATCCAAAAGAAAATATAATTGAAATTCCAAAAGTTTTACATAAGTATACTCTTGGAGTAAAGGAAATTAAAATATAAAAAATTCTCTTTTATCAAGAGTAATTTTTTTAATACAAAGCAAGCAACTAGTATGGCTCGGAATTGGAAGCAATTTATAGTACTCTTCACAATATGGATAATAACCATAATTTCAACTATTCTTTTTGCTTGGGGAATTCATAGAATAAAAAAAGGAGAAAAATTGAAAGAAATTTATATTTCTTTTATAGTATTAATCATTATCATATTTATTATTACTGTCTTCTTAGATCT
>JAHLMO010000007.1 GCA_018920305.1 Candidatus Aenigmatarchaeota archaeon | reverse complement strand
TTTTTATCATCTTTATATCCTTACTCTCGAAAAATCAGAATATAGAATTATGACTTCTTCGATTATATTATATCGTTGTTTACAAAATTCTTTTAATAATTTTTTAAAAGTATATAATATTTATGGAACATGCTTCAATTAAAACTGCTATTTTTATTGGTATTGCAATTTTAATAATTTTGTTTTTTATAATAATTGGTATTTACTATTTTAAAATTTTGTCGACACAAGTAACTGTTACTCCATAAAAATGCCTATAGAAATACCAACAGAATTGCTTTATATATTAATTTTTTTCTTGATAATTGTAGCAGTAATATTAGCTTTTCTTTTTTCTGGTTTCGATATCAATAGAATGCAAGAAAGTATTTCAGGTTTTTGGGATAGTGTAGATAGATTTGCTAAGAAAATATTTGGAGAAAAATAATTATGGAAGTAAATTTTTTGATCCTAATAATTCTAGGTATTATAATTTTTTCAATTATTTTAATTGTAATACTTTCTATGGTTTGGCCTTCAAAATTTTCTGCATTTTTAAAAGAAGCGTGTTTATTAACAGTTGGAAAAATTTTTGCACAACCGTATGTATGCGAAGCTTTTAGAGTGGCAGAATGATTCCAATAAGAACTCTTATAATAATTTTTTTAATCATTATTGCAATTATATTTTTAATTTCGATTATCTTTGCATTTTTTAAGGGCGGAGGAGTAGCTCAAGTTTTTTATGAATTTTGTAAGATAACTATTGGCAATATTCCATTTATTGGAGAGAGTATTTGCGAAACTTTAATAAGAGGTATATAAAAAATAATTTATGGAGCAAACAATCTGGATAATAATTCTTATAATTATTGCGATTCTATCATTTATTGTAATATTGAGCATAATATCATTAGCAAGAGAGGGTGGAATGAGAAGTTTAGGAGATTTGTTTAATTTATCTAAATTTTTGGAAATCGTTGGAATAAAGAAATGATTGAAGATGAGTTATGGATAATTTTAGGAATTATTTTATTAATAATAGTTGGTATTTTGGTTTATTTAGCCGTAACCCATCCAAAGTTTCAAGAATTGATAAAAAATATGATATGGAATCTTAAAGTCCCAAAACCTTGGAAAACATAACATGCAAATACCGATTAAAATAATAATTATTATCATAATAATAGTGGTTTTAATTGCTTTTGCAATCTTTTTTGTAACTTTTCTAAAATCCTCTATTGCTAATATTTTATCTCAAATATTTGGTTAAACTTGAACTATTGTTTCTATCATTGGAGATAGTATTAGTGAACTAAATAGAACTGTTAGTATATATAATATTAGTGATATTATTAGTGTTTTCGAAAGAAAAGAAAGAAAATTATATCTTTCTAATCCACTTTCTAAACCAACAATTAATAAACTTGAAATTATTATCATTTCAACTAAGTATATACCTAATGAAAAAGTTATAGATCCAAAGGAAATTGAACTTACTGTAGAAGCAGAAATAAACGGAATACCAGTTAAAGGTAAAGCTTCTGTTGATTCTTGAGTTGGGAGTTCTCCAATACTAAAGAATACTTTAATAATTAGAGATAATAGAATAATTACCAATGAAATTCCTGTTCCAATTATAATTGGCATTAAGAATGTAATTATAAATTTTAAATTATTTACGTTATCACTTATTAATTCTTCAATCTTTGCTTGGAGTTTAAAAAGATTAGATAAATATTCAGAAATTATTATCATAGTATCTCCAGCAAACCTATATCCTTTTTTATAACTTTCGATTATAATTTCAAAGGAATTTTTTATAATGCTTGATGGATATATTTTTATTATTTTCTCTATTGACTCTTTTAAATTTCCACTGTAAGATAATATTGATAACAATTTTTCAAATAGTTTCCCAATTTCAAACTTTTTATATCTTTCAATTCCTTTATTAATTGCAATCTCTAAAGGATTTCCAGCCCTTAAATAATAGCCTGTTTGATATAATACTGTTGGAAATTCGCTTTCTATTTTTTCAATAATTTTTCTCTTTAATAAAATATTTCTTAGCGCAAAGATTAAAATTAGTGAAATTGGAACAAACAATAAAAATAATGACGAAATTGCAAGAAAAACTAGTGTAAAGTTATCTCTTAATAATCTTTCACACTCTTCTTTACTTAGTGTTAAATCTTTTGGTTTTGTTTTAAATTTTGTATTTGCCCATTCTACACATTTTTCGAAATTATAATTTAGTGAAATAAAATTTGGAAGAGTTAGAGAAGAAAGAACTAATGATATTAAAATTCCAACAAAAATTAAATTAATTTTGAAGTTAGAAAATTTTATTTCTAAGGGATTTTCTATAAGAAGAAAGGAAGTTGTTAATGGTCTAGATGTTATTAAAGTTATTATTACGAGAAATAAAATTATTGGTAAAATTACATTGAAAACTATTACTAAAGTTGTGAAAGAAAAAATTTGAGGGAAAAAAATAGAAAATAGTGGTAAAATAGTTAAAGAAAGTAAGGGCAAAATTACACCTAATCCTAAAATGATTGTTGAAGGTAATTTTAAACTTCTCGCATATTTTTCCATTCTTTGAAAATTTTCTTCATGCATTATTCTTATTGCCTCTTTTATTAAATTTTCTGAAGAATATGGATTTTCGCTATAAGCTATTAATAATTTTAGCGCTTCACAAAATTCTTTTGCTTCTTTATACCATCTTTCGATTATTTCGTTTAAACCCTCTTTAATTGTAGATTCCCCAACTAAAAATTTAGCCAAAATTCTTTTAAAATCTTTTCCAATTTCACCACTTAAATTATTTGCGACTAAAACAACAGCTCTTTCTAAATTCGGAACTTGTTTTAAAGAAATACTCATATATATAATTGCATGCATCATTTCGCTAGAGGCAAAATTTCTAATTAACTTAGCTTTAAGAAATGGATAATAATAAATTAAAAATGAAATTAAGGCTAATAATATAAAAAAAATAAAAGATATTGAAAATCCTAATGAAAAAGCTAAAATTACAATTCCTATTATTCCAAATAGAAAGACCAAAATTGCTGCAGAAAAGTTTGAAGCTGGCGGAATTCTTAACCTACAAAATTTATTAACTTCATTATATAATTCTTCTTCCTCCTTAGGAAGTTTAATTTTTATTATTTGAAAACTAAAGTTGCAGAGCAATTCGTAAAAAGAAAGTTTTTTAGATTTTTTATATTCTTCAATAATTTGGTTTACATCCATAATAAATAAATAAGTTTATCATATATGTATATATTATGAAGTTATTAGAAGAAGTCGCAATAAGATTTTTAATAGGTATATTTATTGCGTCTCTTATAGGTTTTTTATTTTGGTGGCTAGTTATTCATAACGAAACAGATAGAATTGTTGAGAGAAACTTTCAAAAATTTTATTCTGCGTTGGATGAAGCATGTTCTAGAAGATCTACAATAAATAATCCTACAAAAGTTTATGTAGAAATTCCTCAAAAGAGATTTCAAAATCCATTCGAAGCGGGAATAAATTGGTTAAAAGAAAAATTAGGAATGCCAGTTCCATTTACTGCTTTTCACGATCCATACTATAATTTTCATTGGGAATTTTTTCCACCAGAACCACCATATACTTTTGGGCAAGGAATAATTGAATCCTTAGCAGCTTTTTTCATTCCATGGAGCGAAGATTTGCCTTGGAGTTCTAATTTAATATTAACTATGGCTTTTAGTACATTTGCTTTGGGGGTAGATATTTTTGGTATTAAATCTATTAAACAAGCTGGTACAAAATTTCTTTCAACTGTAAAAGATGAAGCGTCTAAATTTGGAAAAAAAATTCTTAACAATTTTGATGAATTAAAAATAATTGTTAAAGCTGTAAATGAGATAGAAGAATATACTAAACAGATTGGAAAATATATTATTGAAGCAAAAGGTACTATAATTAAAATCAAAGATATAAGTGGAAACATTATTCACGAAGTTAAATTCACTTCTAAGATAACCACAATGTATACATTATTTTGTTTAGCAATAGAGGATAAAACACTTGGAGACTGCTTTGTTGAAGGAGTAATTTTCGGAGTAGGAGCAGATGCGAGCAAATTAATAGCTAAAAATGTTGTTTTTCCACGTATAAAGAAAAAATTAGAAATTTATTATTCGATTACTGTTGGAAAAATTAAGAAGGGCTTTTCTGAATTTTTAGAGTATGTTTCTGATGAAATAAGATCTATGAAATATAAGTTTGCAGGAATAGAAAATATAGATGCAAAACTTGCTGAAAATATAAACGAAATAAATAAATTATCTGATGAAATAAGAGAGCTTTTAGATGATGCTAAAAAATTAGTAAACGAAGGAAAAAATTCTGAAGCTCTTAGTAAGTTAAATGAAGCTAAAGAAAAGTTAAAGAAAATATCTGAAATAATTGAGGATACTTCAAAAAAAGTACCATCTGAATATTCTTCAATATTTTTCTTAACGGATGTCGAAATTTTAAAGTTGTATGATGAGATAGATAACATGATAAAGAAACTTCCTAAAGATTTTATAGAAGATAACTTTAGGAGTTTTATAGAGCTAAATTCATTAATTAAATCTTTAGAGGAATTACATGATGATATATATATAAGATCTGTACAAAAGGTCTTAGAAAGAAAGGGATTTAGTATAGAATATGATGAAAAATTAAAAAGAGCTGTATATGTATTAACAGAAGAAAGTAATAAAGATTTATTTAATGAATTTAAGGTCGCAATAGAAGCTAGAAAAGTAATAGGGCAAAAAATTTATAGTTATGGAGATTTTAAATTTCAATACGATGAAAATGGAAATCTAATAAAAGTTATTTATGATCCCTTCGATCCAAATAGCATTTCAAACGCTATAAAAGAGGGTCTTTTGGGTTATCCTAAAAAATTCTTGGCATATTTAGAAGAAAAGGCATTTATTCATAATAAGTTAGTAGATGGAGATGCTGTTATTAAAGTATTAGAAGATATGAAAGATGATCTTCAAAGAGATGAGAATTTAAGAAAAAGATTATTAGAAGCGTTTAAAAAAATAGGATACAAACTTGATGAAGATGAATTAATTTATAGAATTGACAATACCATAAGGAAGTATAAATCTGGAGAAAACTTAGTATTAGTTGTAGAAAAAAATAGCGAATTAGGAAAATTGTTCGATAAGTTACCGAGCGACATTTCTCCTCAAGATCTTTCACACTATATTAGAAAATCAATTTACGATGTTATAAAACAGGGTGACGATACTGAACTAAGAAATTTATATGGATTGATAAGTGGAAAAACTTTAAGAATTAAGGAAGACATGGAAATATTTTTTAGAAGAGGTGTTATAGGATACGCTACTCTAAGAGCTATTGATTTATACACTCCCTTAGGAGCAAGTTGGTGGGATAAATATATTTCTTACTATGGCTATGAAGGTCAAAAAATTCCTGCAGGATGTCAAACTCAATGTGATGAAGGAAAGATTTGTTTGCAGCTAGGAGCATGTATTAGACAATTTGACCTACCAGAAAGTTGTCAAAAAATTGGCATAAAAGATGTAAAAATAAAAAGAAATAGTATTGTTGCAAGTGATCCAAGATTTTATTTAGTTAGTCCATGCTATGCTGAATTAGAAATTTTTATTGATAGTTCAGATGCAACATTATATGTTTTTCCGAAAATAGATAAGAATAGGTTAAATGAACCAAATTATTGTTACGCAACAGAAAATTTTGTTAATTGGTACATAGGTACTTATATTGCTCAATATACAACTAGATGTGCAAGTGCAGTAGGCTGTGCTATATTAACTGGTGGTCTTGGAGCTATAGATGCAGTTTTGGCATGTTTATTTGGAGCTGCTAGCGGAGTTTGTGGAGTTATTGCAGATTTAATAGACTTAACATTTTCATTTTTAAAGGAATCTACTTTTGTTTGGCCAACGGTTTATAAAACATATCCTTGGTTGATATGATCGGAACAAAGAAATTAAAATTATCTGCATTTATAACTTACTTAGTTTTATTTTTTTCAATGATTTTTGTCGTAATTTTTTTGTATTTAGGAATTAATATTCTTCTGATAAATATCTACAAAAATAACTTTTTTGTTTCAAGAAGCACTTCTGAATTACTTTCTGCAATTATGAATTCTTTATTTTCTTCTACAAATAATATTACTATAGAAATTACATTTCCAAAGGGGGAAATGGAAATATATTTTTTTGATGAGAATATAACAGTAAAAAAAGGAAAAGAATTTTTCTCTTCAAAGATTTTTAAACCTAGTTATATCAATTTTAATATTTCAAATAATGTTATAAAAACAACATCGTTTCATAATACAAAAATTTTAATAATAAAAATTAACGATGAAATAAGGATAATATGAAGTTACAAATTTCATTTATTCCAGAAACAATGTTAGATGTTTTAACTTTAATAATTGTAATTTCTATGACATTCGGAATGTATATTCTATATACAGAATATAAATTAATTTTAAGAAGAGACGAAAATTTAGATTTTCAAAATTACAATTTTGCACAGGTTTTTATTGGAGATAAATGTATACTCTATAATAATTTTAGTAAAGGAATCTTAGATTATAATAAAATAAAAAATAGGCAAAGTTGCTTGAATCTAGAAAAAAATATAAGTATTATTTTAAATTCGGAAAAAATTGTTTATAATAACGGTTGCGATTCTTCTAATACGAAAGTTATAATTCCAATAGTAGTCTTTAAGGAAGGCTTTCAAGAAGCAAAGCTAATAGTATGTTAATTCCAAAAATAATTACAACATTTTTAACATTGATCTTTTCGATTATAGCTTTTTCTTTTGTTTACTTTTTGTTACAAAATTTACCAAAAGCGAAAGTAGAAATACAATATAAGTTAAGAGAAGAAAATCCTTTTTCTTCTCATTTATGTCAAGCATTTTTAAATTCAGACGAACTAAAAGAACTAATTATAAAAATAATTAAAAAAGAAAATGTTGAAAATTCTAAAGCATTAATTTTAGATAAGCTTTCTAATTTATTTGAAAACAGAGGATTTGAGATAGTAATTTTAAACGAAAGCATAAAGAAAGGAGCTTTATCGTATGAAGATATATATTCTTGCTACTTTTTTTATAATAAAAAGTTATATGAAATAATAATAAAGATATGAAAACGTTAGTCGGAAATTTAATATTATTTCTATTACCTCTAGTACTTTTTATAATAGCCTTTTATTTAACAGCGGGTATTCTAAGTAGAGAAATAAGTGTCATAGATATTTCTTCTAAAATATTTAATGTAATAAATGAAGCTGAGATTTATAAGCAACAGATAAGAAACATTACATTAGAAAAACTAAAAGAAGATTATGATTTGAAAGAATTTTCATTTAGTGGATATTATACTTTTTTCAAGATTTCAGTAATTGAAAAGGATAGTTCTAAAATAAAAATAGAAGTGTTAGCATATCCAAAGGAGGAAATAAGCGGTATAAAAATACTTATTCATTACATCGACGAAATAATATTATGACAAACAAGCTCTTGATATTTTTAATAATCACTTTGATATTTATATCTATAATTGCTTTTATTTTCGTTTCTATAATAACTAAAGTAGAAATTAGAGAATATGTTCCAAGAATTATTTTTTCGAGAGAAGCTTATTTAGATATTAACTTTATTTTTTCTGATTTTGATAGAGATTCTTCCGAATATAATTATGCATTTTACATTCAAAATAATTTCCCAGACAAATTAAATTTAAACATTCTTTCAGAATTTTTAATTTTGGATGAAGACATAAAAATTACATTATATAAAGAAGAATTTTCTGATGTATTAGCTCCTAATGTTAAAAAAAGATATGATTTTTCATTTAAGAATATTTTTGATAATTCGAAAATTAGTGGATTAAATTTTTGTGAAGAAGAGAGAAATTCGGATTTAGAATGTAGATATGAGTGTTGTAAAGGTGATAATATAGATAATGGAGTTTGCTGGAAAGACTGTAAAATTTATAATTTAGATCCATCTGATAGAAAAAAGAATCTTTATTGCAAAAATTTTCCAATTATTTATACTTCGATAAGCTATTCTGCTATTATAAATGGAGTTGTTGAAATTAGTAAAAATACTTATGATGAGAGAATTAAGTGGAATGTAAGAAAGTCGCCAATTAATATTTTTTTGAGACCATCTCCAATACCATATAATAATCTTTTACCTTTAACGCTCACTTTTGAGATAGAAGGTGAAAATGTTTTTTTAAGAAAGTTAAGGCTAGAAATTATAAATTATTCTGTTGAAGTTGAAACTTTTTTTGAGAAAAGAATAGAAAGTTTGGAGACATCGCAAATTTGCGAGATAGAAGTAAATAGATTTATTAATGGAAAACTATATCTAGGAAAAGAAAAAAGTTGTACTTTTGAACCTTTGAATATTACAGTCAAAAGAATTTCGAAAAATAGAGTAGAAGAAATAACTACAAAAAGTGAAGATATTGAATTATTAGTAAATTCTATTTGTAAAAACTACATATCTGAGGGAAAGATAGATTATGAGAATTGTGCAAGAGAGTTAAATAGAAGAGGATATAGTATCTGCAGCTTATATAGTGATTTAGAAATTTGTAAAATTGGTGAAGAAAGGTTAAATAAAGTAATTATTCTTATTTCAGCTGAAATTGAAAAAAAAGAGGAGTATAGAAGAAGAATAATACCAACTTTCTGTTAATTATCTTATCTTACATCCACAAAGCTTTACTAAACATTCTTTAAAAGATCTTACACCTAAATAATTACATATATTTTTGTAGCTTGCAAATTCATCTCCATTTCTTACACCAATATCTCTATTCCTGATTTTTGTTGATAAATCATCTTCTGAAATTCCAAGCTCATAAGGACTACTTACTTCAATTACTAAACATTTTGTTCTATCAATTATTTCTGAACAGAATATGCTTTTTATATTTTCTCTTTTCATCCAATCTAAAGGACTACTTCCTATTCCTAACCAAGATAAAACAAAAAGTGCTGTTACTATTAGAATTACAATTATTATTATTATTTCTAGTGTTGTCAAAGCTTTCATAAAAATATATTAAGTAGTTTTTAAATATTTTTTTTTTGGGCCCGGCGGGATTTGAACCCGCGACCTGCCGGTTAAGAGCCGGCCGCTCTACCTACTGAGCTACGGGCCCATAAATTATCAATATTATTGAAAAAAACTAACAAAAATCTTTCTTATAACATATATGATTAATCCAAGAAGAATTAAGTAAAAGAGAATCTCAAAGTTAACTTCTATTCTTATTATATCAAAATTTAAAAACTCTTTATGTTCAAATTCTAATTTTCCAAAATTTAGCACAAAAGCTACAAATATTAAAATAAAGATGGAATAAATTATAGAAAAAACTTTTGATATTTTATTTTCTAATAAGTTTGAGAGAAAAGAAGAAATCGAAATTACTAATCCTAAAAAAGTAAGAAGATAGATATTTATGTTATACTTGTCAAATATAAGTTTACAAAAATTAAGATTAAAAAAATTGCAATTAATAATTTCATAACTTCCTAAAATTATTATTAAAAAAGGTAGTACAAAAAACAAAAAGTTTAATAAAAACATGAAAAGTGTTTTTGTTAATTTCATATTTCTAAATATTGAGGAAATCTTGCTTGAATAATAAACGATATTTTTAAAATATCTTCAATATTTATAGCTATAAAACCTTTAAGTTTTGGGTTATTAATTTCTTCTAATACCTTATTTTTTATTTCGTTAGGGTCTTTATAAGCACCTATTAACTTAATTACATAGTCTTTAATTTCATCCTCTAACAATGTTTTATTTAAAAGATTTATAGAAACTCTTTTTTCTTTCTTAGCTTCTATTATATCTGTTTCTAATTTAAGAAAATCTATAGTTTTATTAAAAATAAGTATACTGAAATCAAAAGTTAAATTCTTAATTTTTAGAGGACCTGGATTAAAAATTGTAATTTCTTGGATTTTCATTTCAGATTTTTGTATACCTTCTAAAATTTTAATGTTAAAGATGTTGAAGATGAAAAGATTAATTAAAGTAAGAATTGAAAGAAAAAATAGAATTAGAGGAACTAAAATCAACAAAATCGAAAATATAAGTAATAATTTATTAATTAACTTTATTTTCATAAATATTTATTATGGATTTCGGAATAAAAATAAAGAAGAAGGATGGAAAAATTGAAGATTTTATTATAGAGAAGATCGTTGTGAGTATTTTAAGAAGTGGCGCAGATATAAAAACTGCTAGAAAGATTGCCTATGTTGTTTTAGGAAAAATACTAGAAAAAAATAAAAAAGAAATTTCAACAAAAGAGCTAACAAAAATTGTACTAGACTTACTTAAAAAAGAAAATTCTATAGCATATAGGAATTGGATTATATTCAATAAATATTTAAAGAAAAAAAGAAAGGATTTTGAAAGAGAATTATCAAAAAATCTATTAGAATATTTAAAAAAGAAATAAAGGAGGGAAGGAAGTTATTTAAATACTTCGATGCCGAGTAAACTACTTGTCTCTCTCGTTAAAGCTCTTTCAGTTGAAATCCTTCCCAAAATATATGGAGATTTTACTCCAGTAACTATTGTAATAACTTGAATTCTTCCTTCGTATTCTGGCATAATTCTTGCTCCTACAAAAACTGTTGCACTAGGATCTAGTTGAGAGTATACATAATGCATTATTTGATGTACTTCTTCTAATTTCAAATCTTCTCCACCAGTTACATGCACTAATGCTCCAGCAGCTCCCGTATAGTCGACATCTATTAATGGATTTTGCAATGCTTTCATAACAGCATCTCTTGCTCTATCGCTCGAAGAACTTTCAGCTATTCCTAGTGCTGCAACTCCACCACCTGTGCTCATTACACTTCTTACATCTGCATAATCTAAATTAATTAAACTAGGTAATGTTATTGTTTCGGTAATTCCCTTTATCATATTAGCAACTAATTCGTCTGCAACTGCAAAAGCTTGTTGTAATGTTAAATTTCCGGCATATTTTAGTAATCTATCATTTTCAATAACAATAACAGTATCAGCATGTTCTCTTAATCTAGCTAATCCTTCTTCAGCTTTGAATCTTCTAGATCCTTCTGCACTAAATGGCATTTCGACAACTCCAATAACTAATGCTCCCATAGATTTTGCTATTTCTGCAACTACTGGAGCAGCTCCAGTACCAGTACCTTTTCCTAATCCAGCTAATACAAAAACCATGTCTGCTCCTTCTATAGCTTCTTTAATTTCGTTTCTACTTTCTTCAGCAGCTTTTCTTCCGATTTCAGGAATTCCGCCACAACCTAAACCTCTTGTTAATTCTCTTCCTATTAAAATTCTTTTATCTGCTTTTGTTACAGCTAAATGTTTTGCATCAGTATTTAATGCTACAGTGGTAGCTCCATAAACTCCTAATTCATGCAATCTTGTAATTGTATTGCAACCAGCACCTCCAACACCAACTGCAACAATTTTTGCTTTTTTAACATCTACACCAAATTGTTCTTTTGCTAATTGAAAGTAATCTACATCTTTTCTGATTACTCCGCTAGAGACTCTTGCAGCTAATCTTAAGTTTGGGTTTTCTTCTTCAAGTGCTCTTCTTAGTGCAGATTTTATTATTGTCTCCATTGTTTTATCGAAATCTATATATTTATGTTCTACGATTATCTATTTAGAAGCCCCAAAGCCTATAAAAACACCATTACCCCAGAAAGAGCCCCAAGCCCCTATAATATTTCTCTTTTTCTCTAGAATTTATTATTTTCTATAAAAAATTGTATAAATGCAATTTAAACTTTCGCTATTTTAATTCGATAAAAGAAACGTAACAAATAAACTTTTTTTCAATTCTTTTACCTATTTTTTTAATTTTATAAAGTTTTTGATTAAAATTTTCGATTATAGGAACTAGCAAGATTCCATTATCTTTTAGTTGATTAACCCAAAATGGTGAAATTTCTTTTGTAGCGGCGCTTACGGCAATTTTATCAAATGGACTATATTCTTCTAAGCCATATTTTCCATCTCTTAGAAAAATCTTACATTTATCTATATAATTAGTTTTTTCCAAATTTCTTTTTCCAAATTCAAAAACATCTTTATCTATTTCTATTCCATAAACTTCTCTTTTTGTAATTTCATAAGCATAAGCTAATAAAATTCCTGAACCAAATCCTATTTCTAAAAATTTATCGTCTTTTTTTAATTCTAATTCTTCCAAATATATTGCATGCATATGTGGAGCAGAAATCGTGGCATCTTTAACAATAGGCAATGGCATATCTAAATATGCTTTATCTTTTAAATCTTCTCTAACAAAATCTCTTCTATCAACTTTGAGAAACGCTTCTTTAACTTCTTTTCTTTTAATAATTTTTTCTCTTTCTAATTTTTCAACCAATGCTTCTAAACTATAATGCATAAATTAAACAAGTTTCCATTCTTTTAATAACTCTTTTTCTTCTTCGCTTAAATAATCAAAATATTTTTTAAGTATTTCCAAATCTTTTTGAGAAATGTCAGAAACTAAAATATCGTCTTCTTCGAATGTTCTTCCTATAATAGCGTTTTCTATACTAATTGCAACTTTTTCGTTTTTAGTAGCGAATTCAATACTTCTATTTTCTTTTTGTATATCGTTAACAATTCCTACTTCTTTTCCATCTTCTCTTTTTAATTTAACACCTCTAAATAATCTACCTTTTAATACTTCAACACCAAAAATTGCAGGATTACTTCTTCTAAATATAAAACCTTTTAATACCTTAATAACTACAGGTCTATTAATTTTCGATAGTTCATATTTTGCTTCATTTCTCTTCTTTTCCTCTAAATAATTCTTTATTTCTTCAATAATTCTATAAATTACATTTCCTTCAATAATTTTTACATTTTTTTGATTTAGTGTTTCTTTTTCTTCTTCGCTTATTTGAACATTAAATAAAACTAAAATTTTATATTTCTCGTCTCTAATTAGATCTAAATCAATAATATCTTCTTTTTTTAATTTTCCAACACCACTTTTTTTAATTGGTATTTTTTCTTTTTCTAGCATATTAATTATAGCTTCTAAACTTCCAAGGGTATCTGCTTTTACTATTATTCCATCTAATTCTCTTTTAAAAATTATGTTTTCGAAACTCATTTTTAATTCATCTCTTAATTTTTCAAATTCTTTTTCATCTTTTATAACTCTGAATTCACTACCAGCAATTACATTTTCTAAATTATCAGCAAAAATTCTTATACCTGCAGAGGCTACTATTTCGTTAACATACTCAAATTCTTTTTCATATCTAATGTCTTTTAATTCCTTAGGAACCATTATGAATTTTATTTTTGTTATTATTGGTTCATGTGAAGCAATTACTATTGTATCTCCTTTTTTTAATTTTCCATCATAAAGAATACAATCAGCAACAATGCCTAAACCTTTTTGTTCTCTTAATTCTAAGATTATTCCTTTTGTTTCTTGAGAAATGTATAATTTGTCTTTAAGAAATATTTGAGATAATCCACTAATAATTAGTAATAGTTCAGCTAATCCTTCTTTTGTTTTAGCAGAAACAGGCACTATTGGTATTTGTGATTTGAAATCGGTAATTCTATCGAATCTTTCACTAATAAAATTAAACTCATATAGTTTTGCAACTATTTCGTATAATTTTTTATCTAATTCGAAAATCGTTTGTTGAGATTGAAATAGTACACTTTCTAAAAAAGATAAAGAATTAGAATTTTTCCAATTTGGTAATTTATCTATTTTATTTAAAGCGACTAAGAAAGGAATTTTATAATTCTTTAAAATTTCTAAGCATTCTATAGTTTGTTCTTCGATACCTTCAATTATATCAATAACTAAAATTGCAATATCAGAAATACTTCCACCTCTTTTTCTTAAGTGAGAAAATGCTGCGTGACCTGGAGTGTCAATTAATAATATTCCGTTGAATTTGATTTCAAATTTAAATTTTTTTAATAAATCTCCACAAATTTTTTCTATTACATTTTTTGGAATGAAAGTTGAAGAAATGTGTTGAGTAATTTGTCCTGGTTCTTTTAAAGCAACTAAAGAATTTCTTATAGCATCAGCTAAAGAAGTTTTGCCATGATCAACATGGCCCATTAATGTTACTATTGGTGCTCTTAGCTCCATAAACTTCCATAAGCAAAAGATTTATTTTAGATTATAAAATAAGTTTTGCAACAAATTTACTTCCTTTTATTCCATTTACTCTTTTTATTTCTATTATATTTTTGTTTACCAAATCTTTTAGTAAATAGTTAAACATTCTTCTTTTAATATTAAATTTTTTGTTTATTATTTCAAAAAGTTCTGTGGTTGTCATTTCTTTTTCTTTTAATAAATTAATTATTTCTTTTTGTCTTTCATCATTAATTAACTTAATCTTTTCATCCAAAGTATCAATTTTTTTCTTTTCGAATTTTTTGATTACTTCTTTAATTATTTCAATACTTAATTTATTTTCATTTTTTTCTAATAAAATTTCTAGTGCTTTTTTTAGAACTTTCAAAATTATTCTTACATCACTATTGTAATTATAAGCTAGATTTGCAATTAGAGTTATTGCAGCTTTATCATAATTATTTTGAAAAATTAATTTTACTCTTTCTTCAGCAATTGTTTTAAGTTGTTCAAAAGTATATTGTTTAAATTCTAATTCATCAAAATTTAATGAACTTAAAACTCTTTGATCTAAATTTAAAATAAAATCTTTATTATTTGAAATTAAAATCAAATAAGGATAATAATTATATAAAAAGGTCATTCTTGAAAAAATATAAAGAATTTCATTTATATCTTTAACTTTATCTATTTCATCTATACATATTACAATCTTTAAATTTGAATTTTTTAAATAATTGACAATTCTTTCTAATATTTCTTCTTTTGAAATACCCCTTATTTCTAAAATTTTTAATTCTTCTGCGATTTTAGATAATAATAGCGATGAAGTATTATAAACGAAAGCATTAAGATAAACATATTTAATTCCTAAGATTTGAAAATTTTTAAAAACGTATTTAACGCTAGCTGTTTTTCCAAGACCACTACTTCCAAAAATTAAAAGATAAGTTGGTTTAAAATTTTTGGAATATTTTTCAATCTTATCTTTAATAAAAAGAATTTGAGATTCTCTAAATGGTAATTTTTCTGGGATATAATTCTCATCTAAAAAATCAAAGATATTTTCTACAGAGCTCATAATTAAATATTTAAAGTCAGTGTAATGTTTTATGGATATAAATGAGAGGTTAAAATTGATTAAATTACCACCAACTGAAGAAATAATTACAGAAAAAGAATTGATTGAATTATTACAAACAAAAAATAATATAGTTGCATACGATGGATTTGAACCAAGCGGATTACTTCATTTAGGTAGCGGAATATTAAGATCGATAAAAACTAATGATTTTATAGAAGCCAAAATTAGATTTATAATTTATATTGCGGATTGGTTTGCATATTTAAATAATAAATTTGGTGGAAACCTAGAATTAATTAAAAAAGCAGGAGAATATTTTATCGAAGGTTGGAAGGCTTGTGGAATGAAAGTAGATAAAGTAGAGTTTGTTTGGTGTAGCGATTTAATTAAAGATCCAGAATATTGGGAAATGTTTTTGAAGATATCTAAATTAGTAACTATTAATAGAGTAAGAAGAGCTGTAACTGTTGCTGGTAGACAAAGCATTGAGATTAAAAATCCAAGCTTATTAATTTATCCTTTAATGCAAGTGACAGATATCTTTATGCTAAATAATAAAGAAGGTGTTGATATTTGTCAACTTGGTATGGATCAAAGAAAAGTTAATATGCTAGCTAGAGAAATAGCCGAAAATTTAGGAAGAAAAAAACCAATAGCAATTCATCATCATTTATTATTAGGTTTACAAGCTGGAGAAAGAATGGGCAAATTTGACGAAGATGAAAAAGTAAATAGAGAAATAAGTTTTAAAATGAGTAAAAGTAAACCAGAAACAGCAATATTTATTCATGATAGTGAAGAAGATGTTAAAAGAAAGATTTTAAATGCTTATTGTCCACCTAAGCAAGTAGAGATGAATCCGATTTTAGAAATTTGTAAATATATTATTTTTAGAAAATTCGATAGAATGATTATTAAAAGAGAGGAAAGATATGGTGGAAATATTGAAATCTTAAGTTATGAAGAATTAGAAAAATTATATATTGATGGAAAAATTCACCCATTAGATCTAAAAAATGCTGTAATAGAATATTTGAATATAATTTTAGAACCAATTAGAGATTACTTCGAAAAAGAAAAAGCAAGAAAATTATACGAAATAGTAAAAACAGCACAGATTACTAGATAATATTTATCATTATTTGTTACTACTGAAAAGTATTTATATTTTTTCTTTCTTAAATATAGTATGTTTGGAAAATCATGCGAAAAAGTAAAAGACTGGAAGGAGTTGCTAGATGAGAACACAAAGCAAAGCTTAAAGGAATTGATCCAGAGAACTCAGCTCTATATGCCAGCAATATGTGCAGCAGATGATGTAAAGATAGCCCAACTTTGGATAGCTTTAGTAATGTTAAAAAGAGAGTTGGATGAAAAATCGAGACTCCTAGAAATTGCTGTACAACCTTGGAAAGCAATAATAGAAATAGGAGAATCAGAAAAGAGAAAAACTATTGAAAGAATTGTTAGCGATATAATTCAACCAAGAGATAAAGAACAAAAAGAAATTGTTGATAAGTTAGTAGATTCATTAATGAAATTCTAATTTCTTTCCCCTTTTTTTATTTATTTTATTTGTTTGGTTAACAAATAAAAAATTTGTACGCTACTTGCACGAAGTTAATTTAATTAATTTATTTTTTATTTTCTATTTTACGTTTCAGATCGCATAAATTATTTACACGAATCATTATTATATTATGGTCGAATTAAATGATGAAAAACAAAGAGAACTTTTAATTTTGCAACAACAATACCAAAATATAATTGTTGAAATAGAAACTTTAAAATTAAGAAACAGAGAAATCGAAGAAGTTTTAGAAGAACTTCAGAAATCCGATAAGCAAGAAGCATATAAATTGGTTGGAAACGTTTTAGTCAAAAAGAATAAGGAAGAAATAATAAACGAGCTTAAGGAAGAAAAAGAAATTATTGACTTAAGATTCAAAAATTTAGAAAAACAAAAACAAAAATTAGAGGAAAAATTAAATGAGTTTAGAAAATTGTTGGAGAAAAAGGAAAAATAATAATATTATTTATCTTTATAATATTATGGTTATAAAGAAAATTGTTGAAAAATTGAAAGGAAGAAAGAGAGAAATAGAAGAAGAAGAAGAGGTTGAAATAGTAACACCGGAAGAAGAAAAGAAAAACAAAGTATATGTAATGAAATTAAAAGATTTTAACGATACATATCGAATTCAAAGTTTATTAAGAGAAGGGTATATTGTTATTTTGAGTATAAAAGAATTAAAGACTAAAGATATAAGTGAACTAAAAAGAAGTGTAGATAGAATAAGAAAAACTGTTGAAGCTATTGGTGGAGATATTGTTGGAGTAGAAGAAGATATTATCATAGCAACACCTAGCGGAATTAAAGTAGAAAGATAATACTCTTTAAAACAAATTTTTAAGTCGTTACCTAGTTGCACAGTTATCTTTAAATATACTTTTTTTACTTATTATATATGGCTGAACAACCAAGAGCCTTACTTGCTCAACTAGGAGGACAACCAGTACTAATATTGCCAGAAGGAACAATAAGAACTACAGGAAGAGATGCTTTAAGAAATAATATAGCAGCAGCAAAGGCTTTAGGAGAAACAATAAAATCAACTTTAGGACCTAAAGGAATGGATAAAATGCTAGTAGATAGCTTAGGAGATATAACAATAACAAACGATGGAGTAACAATTTTAGAAGAAATGGAAATAGAACATCCAGCAGCTAAAATGTTAGTTGAAGTTGCAAAAACTTTGAATCAAGAAGTTGGTGATGGAACAACGAGTAGTGTAGTTTTTGCAAGTGAATTACTAAGAAAAGCAGAAGAATTATTAGATCAGGATATTCATCCAACTGTAATAATTAGAGGATATAGAATTGCACAAGACATTGCTAGAAAAACATTAGAAAAAATTGCAAAAAAAGTTACATTAAAGGATAGAGAAATACTAAAGAAAATTGCACTAACTTCAATGAGTGGAAAATCTGCATTAGCTCAAAACCCAGAAACAATGGAAAAAATAGCAGATTTAGTTGTTGAAGCTGTATTAACTGTTGCTAGAGAAGAAAATGGAAAAATAATTATCGATAGAGAAGATATAAAAAGAGAAAAGAAAGCAGGTGGAAGTATTGAAGATACAGAATTAATTAAAGGAATCGTAATAGATAAAGAAGTAGTTCATCCACAAATGCCAAAAGTTGTTAAAGATGCAAAAATCGCATTATTAGATACTGCATTAGAAGTTAAGGAAACAGAAACAGATGCAGAAATTAGAATTACTAAACCAGAAGAACTAAAAGCATTTCTAGCTGAAGAAGAGAAAATGCTTAAAGAAATGGTTGAAAAAATTGCAAAAGTAGGAGCTAATGTAGTATTTTGTCAAAAAGGAATAGATGATTTAGCTCAACACTTCTTAGCTAAAAAAGGAATATTAGCTGTAAGAAGAGTTAAAAGAAGTGATATGGAAAAGTTAGCTAAAGCAACTGGAGCAAGAATTGTAACTAATCTAGAAGACTTAACTGAAAAAGATTTAGGATATGCAGAGATTGTCGAAGAAAAAAGAGTTGGTGGAGAAAATATGGTATTTGTAAGAGGTTGTAAAAATCCAAAGTCTGTAACTATATTAGCTAGAGGAGGTACAGAGCATGTAGTTGAAGAAATTGATAGAAGTATTGAAGATGCTATCGGTGCAGTAACTTCTGCATTAGCAGATGGATATTTTGTTGCTGGTGGAGGAGCACCTGAAATGGAAATTGCAATTAACGTTAGAAAAGAAGCTCAAAAATATAGTGGAAGAGAACAATTAGCAATATTGGCATTTGCAGATGCAATAGAAGTTATTCCAAAAGCTATTGCAGAAAATGCGGGAATGGATACTATCGATATTATATTGAAATTAAGAGCTGAACACGAAAAAGGAAATATAACATATGGAGTAGATGTTGATAAGGGAGATGTAGGAGATATGTTAGAAAAAGGAGTAATTGAGCCATTAAGAGTTAAAACACAAATGATTGCTAGTGCAACAGAAGCTGCAGAAATGATATTAAGAATAGATGATATAATTGCAGCAGGAAAATCAAAGAAAGAAGAAAGTAAGAAAGAAGAGGAAGAAGAGTCAGTTGGTGAAGACTAATTCTTAACTTTCTTTTATTTTTATTTTTTCTTCAAGTTTTTCTAATCGCTTTTTATCATTTAAATCTAAACTTATTATCATTACTTTAGAAGGATGAATAGGCACTAATACTTCTTCTCCTCTAGCTCTTTTTCTCGTTATACCTTCAACATATACTCTTAATTTTTTATAATCAACTTTAACTATTTTTCCTTTTTTACCTTTATATTTTCCCCTCATTATTATTACTTCATCACCAACTCTTAATGGAAAACTTCTTCTTTTATACTTTTCTCTTAATTCTTTTGATAAATGTGCTGATAGCAATTTTCTTCTAATATGCCATTTAGCTTCTCTTAATCTTTTTCTTTGCTTTCTGGGCTTTTTACTTTTTGTCATTATTATGATAAATTAATATTAAAAATTTAAACTTTTTAGTCTATTATTTAACTGTTACGCATTTCGCCAAATTTCTCGGATAATCTGGATTATTTCCTTTTTTTATGGCTAGAAGATAAGCTAAAATTTGCATCGGAATTATTTGATAGATAACTATATCTTCTCTTCCATCTGGTATTTTTATCCAAATATCAAAAACAGGATCATTAAATGGAGAAACTCCAATAATTGTTCCACCTCTAGCTTTTACTTCATATGCATTTGATAAAGTTTCATCTTTATTTTCTTCATCAAGAAAAACAATACATGGAACATCTTTTTCTATTAGAGCTAGAGTTCCATGCTTTAATTCACCAGCAGGAAACGCTTCTGCATGGATATAAGATATTTCTTTAATTTTTAGTGCGGCTTCTAAAGCACTTACATAGCTTATTCCCCTTCCTATTAGAAAAATATGTTGTTTTTCTTTTAGTACTTCGCTAATTTTATCTATAAATTCTCTTCTACTTTTTCCAAGCAAATCTAAAACTTTTGCTCTTAATTCTTCTAAACTAAATTCTTCGTTTTTTAAAATTTTATATAAAATATAAAATGCTGTTAGCTGAGCTGTAAAAGTTTTCGTAGCAGCTACTCCTCTTTCAAATCCACAATTCATTAGCAAATAATAATCGCTTTCTCTCATTAAAGTGGAACCATAAACGTTAACTATAGAATAAATTTTACTATTCATACTTTTTGCAATTCTTATTGCATCTAAAACATCTGCAGTTTCTCCTGATTGAGAAACGGCAATTATTAGTGTATCTTTATCAACTAAATTTTTAAAATTTTTAAATTCAGAAGCTAAAATAGGTTGTGAATAAATTCCCAATTTTGCCAATAAATAATATCCATATATACTTGCATGAAATGAGCTACCAGCAGCAACAAAAAATATTTTTTTAGAATTTCTAATTCTATCTGCAAAGATAAGAAAATTTTCTTTATTTTTTTCAAAAATATAATCAAATATTTTATGCTGTTCCATTATTTCTTTAATCATGTAATGATGAAAATTATTATCTTCTTCTTCAATTTCTACATCTATTTTTTCTATAGGTCTTTTAACTTTTCCTTCTTTTAAATTTTCGATTCTTATTGAATTACTATCTAAAATTATTATATCGTAATTATGTAAAAATATAAAATTTTTTGTATATGGAATTATTGCATAAATATCACTAGCAATATAATTAACATTTTTTCCAATTCCTACTACTAATGGCGAGTCTTTTCTTATTCCAACAATTTTTTCATATCCTTTTTTTATAGCTAAAATTGCAAAACTTCCTTTTAACATAGAAAAAGCTTTTTTACATGCTTCTTCAAAATTATTTTCTTTATTAAATTCTTCTATTAAATGAGCTATTACTTCGCTATCTGTATCGCTTCTAAAATAATGTCCTCTTTCTTTTAAAAAATTTTTTAATTCTAAAAAATTTTCTATAATGCCATTATGAACAATAAATATTTCATTTTTACAATCAGCGTGTGGATGAGCATTTTTTTCGCTAACATTTCCATGTGTTGCCCAACGAGTATGTGCAATAATAACTCTAGCTTTTTCATTATTAACTTTTTCAAATAAATTTTCTATTTTTCCAACACATTTAGCAATATTTCCGCTAGAAGTTCCGTATCCAGCAGAATCGTAACCTCTATATTCTAATCTTTTTAACATTTTTAAAGCCTCTTTAATTTCAAAATCTTGCTTACCTACTATACCTATAATTCCACACATACACTAAACAATTATAAAAAAACATTTTTATATTTTATCAAACAATTTTTTTAAACTTTCGCATTTTAAAAAAATTATTTAAATATTTTTAAAAAATATTTTTATGAAGATAGTAAAAGATAATAGAATCTATTCTTCAAAAGAGTGTAGATTTTTTGACGAAAAAAGTATTGAGTTTAAAATTTTATACCACTTAAATCTAGAAAGTTTAAGTTTAAAAGAATTATCTAAAAGAATTGGAATTTATCCACAGCTTCTTTTTCACTACTTAAATAAACTTATTAAAATGGGTTTTATAATTAAAATCGGAAAAAAGTATAAAGCATTTCCTTCTTATTTTCAAATAATTTTAGATAATCCAGAAGAAAAATTTAGCTTTTTTCCAAAAGTTCCAAAATTTTTAAAAAATTTTCAGAAAAACGAATTTTATATTGTAATTGGTTCTCCAGATCCCCATGGTCCGTTTTCAGCAAGATCTAGAGATAATCATCTATTATTTTATTTGGGTCAGTTAATTTCTTCATTTCCTATGGTTAAATTTGATATCGATGTTATAAATCACAATTTATTGTATAAAAATCTTATAATAGTGGGTGGTCCAGTAACTAATATGATATCGTATAAATTAAATACTATACTTAAATTAAGATTTTTACAAGAATTTAATTGGAATATTTATTCGGAATTTTCTAACAAAATGTATTCAGAAGAAAATATAGGAATAATATATTATTCTCAAAATCCGTTTAATTTAGATAGCGAAATAATATTGCTTGCTGGAAAAAGAAAATTAGGAACTGAAATAACAATAAAATCTTTACCTTTATTTCTTGATTTAGAGGAACATTTTTGTGCTATTGTTGAAGGAAAAGATTTGGATGGAGATGGATATATAGATAAAATTGATATCTTAGAAATAAATAAATTATAAGTAAAATTTTTTAATCTTTGCAATTAAGCCATAAGTAGAATTTTCTATTTCATTATAATTAAATTTAGCTTTCGCAATTCCAATTAAATTATTGTTTTCATCAATTACTATTATATCATCTCCATTTCTAAAATCTTTACTATATTCTAAAATATTTTTTCTTATTATGTTTTTTGTTTTTTTAATGTCGTTTATAAATTCGTTTTTAACTTTTATATAAAACTTTTTAGTTTCAACTAAAATTTTAGCAAATTCTATATTAATCGAAAAGAGAAAAAATTTTGGATTTAGATACAAAAATAAATTGTTGTTTAAATAAATTTCAATTTTTCTTGATCTAAATCTTTTTATTTTTAAATCTAAATTTTCAATTCTTTTTCTTATTTCTTTTCCAAATTGAAACTCAACTATATCTAATAATTCTTCTAAATTCATAATTTACAATAAATTTTTAAAAATACTATTATGCCGGGGTCGCCTAGCGGATATGGCGCGGGCCTGGAGAGCCCGTGGGCGAAAGCCCGCGTGGGTTCGAATCCCACCCCCGGCGAAATTTTTTAAATAATTTTTCTTTTTGCCATTATTTTATTATGAACAATTTCAATCTAATTTCAGCATATATCGCAACAATTATAATTCTTGTTATAACTATTGGAATTGGAGCTGTTCTTTATTTATATTTTAGTGAATATATTTCAGAATTAACTTCTGAAACAGA
>JAHLMO010000006.1 GCA_018920305.1 Candidatus Aenigmatarchaeota archaeon | reverse complement strand
TTAAATTTGCTAGTTCGTTCTTTGTTCTAAAGGAATATACAATATCTTCTTTTGCAAAGTTTTCTAAATTATCCATTTCTCTTACAATTACAGGAATTTCACAAGACAAAGCTTCTAAAGGAACTAGACCAAAGGGTTCGTAAAGAGATGGATATACAATAACATCTGCTGATTTATATATTTTTGCCATTCCTACTTTTTCATTTTTGGATAGAGGTTTTGGTAAAGTGTCTTCAGAAAAATAGAACATTTTATACTTAATCCATTTTCCTTCATCTTTAAGTTTTTCAGCATATTCTTCAGCACCAGGACCACTGAGATAGAGAAAAACTTTATCCTTGTATTTTTCATCTTTTATTAACATATGGAAAGCATCAACTAAATCGTCTACACCTTTTGTTGAAGTAACTCTTCCTACATACATTATTATGAAATCATCTTTTTCGTGATATTTTTCTCTCCATGTTCTTGAGGATTTTTCTATTTCTGATTTATTTTCTTCATATACTCTAAGCATATCAGTACCATTATTTATAGTTACTAATTTTTTACTTTCTATTTCTGGATAATATTTTTGTATTGATTCTTTTATAAAATCTGAAACGCAAACAATTTTGTCCGCTAGTTTAAGAAGATAATATTGCTGCGACATCATATATGTTCTTATTACTGCCTTTCTAAATTTTTCAAAGTCTGATTGAATTTGAGTGGGATAATATTTTATAATCTTTTCAAGCTCTTCTAATGAATATTTTGAGAATAATTCTGCACTTTCTTTACTTATTTTACCCTCATTTACTAATATTTCCAAAATTCTTTTATCACCATCTTCTAAATCTAAATAGATTTTCGAAAGCTCTAATAAACTATTTAGAAATTCATCATTTTTTACATACAAATCTTCTATTTTATAAGGAATTTTTGGTAATTCTAAAATTTTTTGATCTTCTGGAGCTCTTATAAAATCTTGTAATGCTAAAGAATGCACTGTATACACTATGCTTACTCCTTTTTTCTCTTTATAGTTCTTTAAAAATTTTAATATATCCTTATCTATAGCGTAAACGTTAACATGAATTATATTGGGTTCTTTTTCTTCTACATATTTCTTAGCAATTTCTTTAACTTTATTCTTTTCTTCCTTAGTTATTTCCTCTTTTACTTTTCCTTCTTTTTCTTCTGGATATTCATATTCTTTTCCAATTTTTACTTTCGAATCGAACCATATACCTAGCGCTTCTAGAATTTCAAAGTTATTTTTATTCCACCAATCTTTATCTTCATATAAATCTCTAATAAAAGTCATTACTCCGTTTACTCCTTTAGGTGGTGCGGGATATATTGGCAAGATTTTAATCTTCTCCATACTTATTTTTTACTATTAGGTTGTTAATATGTATTTTAACGATTAACAAAAATGTTAACTTTTTTGTTTAAAAATATTTTTATGGATAGAAATGTATTAGTAAAATTAATTTATCTAATTCTTTCAACAATGATAGGTACTGGCATTTTAGCATTACCATACATTTTTTATTCTGTTGGAGTAGTTTTATCGATTATTTTATATTTAATTTCTACTTTTTTAATTTATATAGTTTCGATAATTTTGCTCAAAGCGAGCTTAAAATGTTATAAAACTAACTTAATAGATGTCTTCGAAAGATATCTCGGAAAAAATATAAAAAACTTTTCTTTTATTTTGGTTTTTTTATCAATATTATTTGTATGTATTGCTTATCTGAATGTTATAAACTTTTCGATATTATATTTTACTGATAACTCAGAAATATATACACTATTTATAGTTGCAATAGCAATGTCTGTTTCGTTTATTGGTTTTAACTTAATTGAAAAAGCTGAAAGAATTTTATTCTCAATTAAGATATTAATTCTATTTCTATTTCTTTCGTTTATTATCTTTATACCTAAAAAATATAAATTAGAAAATTTTGTAATAGATATAAATAAAATTTTTAATTTTCTTTTAGTATCTATTTTTGCCTTTTCTTTTTACACTATAATACCTTCTCTTTTATTAGTTACAAAGGATGAAAAAATCTTAAAAAGTTCAATAATATATTCGTTAATAATAGCGTTTGTTTTGTATTTTCTTTTTTCATATATAGTTTCTTTAAGAAGTGGTGAGAGCGAAATTTCTATTCTAGGATATAATGAATTATTTAATTTTTTAACAATATTTTTAGTTATTACACCATATCTAATTCTTTCCTGGATTTTAAGTGAAAATATAAGTGAAAATTTAAAGATAGAAAAAAGAGTTTCGCTATTAATTTCATATGGTTTACCATATATTCTTTTTATATTTCTTCCAAAATCCTTTTTGATGTATATAGAAATAACTTCTGCATTTTTTATTTTAACTATTTACTTTTTAATAGGACTTATAGGATATAAATTTTCTGAAAAACTTAAGGTTAATAAACTATATTCGATTTTCTTAATTATATTTTCATTAATTTTAATTTTATTCAAAGGTTTAGATTTATTAATTATATGAGATTAAATACAAAACCTTTAAAACTAGAATATAAAAATAAAAAATTATTTTTAGATAAGATCGAACTTAAACCATCTGTAAGAAGGTTAAAAGATATGAAAGAAGTTTTAATGAATCCATCTTTTATAAATGAAAAAAATCAAGATGATATTCTTTATTTAATGTATAGGGATTTGAAAAGAGAAGAAGATAAAAATTTATTCGAAAAATATAAAGTAAGATATGATATAACTATAATTTTTCCTAAATTATTAGGAAACGAATTTAATAAAACTTTTGGGCATGTTCATCCAATTGCTGAAAAAAAATTAACTTATCCTGAAGTTTATGAAATTTTACATGGGAAAGCTTTATTTATTTTACAAGAATTTAAAAATAATATAACAAAAAAAGTGTTGCTAATTTTTGCTAAAAAAAATGAAAAAGTATTAATTCCACCGAATTATGGTCATGTAACTGTAAATATTGGAAAAAAAGATTTAATTCTTTCTAATTTAGTTAGTTCCAACTTCTCTTCAGTTTATGAAATATACAAAGAAAAAAGAGGTGCGGCAGTTTACATTGCTAGAATTAATAACAAACTCAAAATAATTAGAAATGAAAATTACAATGAAGACTTTGAAATAAAATATATTAAAGCTAAAGAATTATTTAATTTTCCTAAAGAAAATTTATATTTTTCTTTTATAGAAAATCCAGAATTTTATAAATTTTTAAATAAGCCATCTTTGATTTTTAAAGAATCAAAAATTATTAGGAACTAATCGATTTTTTCTATATTAATAGCTTTTACAGGACAATTTTCTTCTGCTTCTCTAGCTTTTCTAATTAATTTTTCATCTTCTGTTTCGGTAATTTTTGGTTTTGAAAATCCGTCTTCGTCAAATTCAAAAATTTCTGGTGCTATTGCAATGCAAGCACCACAACCAATACATTTTTCGCTTACACTTATTTTTATTTTTACCATAAATTTATCCTTAGAAATATATTTAAAAATTTCATAAAATTATGGAAACTATTAGAAAAGCTATAAAAGAGTTAAAAGAAGGAGATTTAGTAATAATAGAAAACGTTCCATGTAGAGTTGAAAGTGTTTCTACTTCAGTAAGTGGAAAACATGGTGCAGCTAAGACAAGAGTAGAAGCTATCGGAATATTTGATGGAAAGAGAAGAAGTATTGTTCAACCAGCTGATGAAGATGTTGAAGTTCCTATTATAAAAAGAAAAAAAGCGCAAGTTTTAGCAATAGTAGGAAATAATGTTCAATTAATGGATTTAGAAACTTATGAAATGTTAGAATTAGAAATTCCAGAAGAAAAAAGAAATAAGTTGAAAGAGGGTGAAGAAACTTGGTATTATGAAATAATGGGAATAAGAACTTTAAGAGAATTAAAGTGAGATTATCAAATTTCAATGGCTATTTTTATCCATTTTTAAAAGAGGAAATCGAAAAATTTATAAAGGAAAATGAAAAAGAAATTAATGAAATAGATGAAGAAATATTATTAGCTATAGTTCCTCATGCAGGTTGGAATTATAGTGGAAAATGTGCATTACATGTATATAAAAATTTGAGAAAAGTTGAAAATGTTATAATAATTGCTACCAATCATTCTTCTATAGGTAAAGTTATTCTAAGTTTGGAAGATATTAAAACTCCTTTAGGTTTAATTAGAATAAATAAAGAATTTATTAAAAAAATTCTAGATAAAATAGATTTTAGTGAAATAGATGAAAATATTCATGAAAATGAGCATTCGATTGAAGTTCAATTACCTTTTCTTCAATACTATTTAAAAAAATTTAAATTAGTTCCTATATTAGTTTCTAATTTAGATAGAGATGAAATAGAATTATTTACAAATTTTTTGATAGAAAATATTGATTTTAAAAATTCTGTGATCATTTTTAGTGGGGATATGATACATCATGGCAAAATTTATAATTTTGAAATTTTTAAAACTAATAAAAAAGAAAATGTAAAAAACGCAGATATAGAAATTATTAATTCTATATTAGAAAAAAATATTGAAAAATTTAGGGAACTCGCTAAAAAATATTATACTGTTTGTGGTTATTATTCTTTTCAAATTTTTATAGAAATTTCTAAAAAACTAAATTTAAATAATAAACTTCTTTGCTATTATAATTCTGCAGATATAACTAATGATGAAGATATTATTGTTGGGTATTCTTCAATAATAAGTTATCATCCAAATTTTACAACTTTATAATCTTTATGCTCAATTTCTTTAATAACTATAGGATAATCGATTTGAGAAATTTGAGATTTACCTTTTATTGGTAATTTATAATTACAATAAACGCATTTATTTCCTTTTAAATTAACTTCTTCTACTCTAAATCCATATCTTTTAACTACTATTTTTTTGCATTGTGGACAATAAGTATTTTCTAATTTATGACCTAAAACATTTCCTATATAAACAAAATTTATTCCTTCTTCAAATGCTATTTCTGAATGTTTTTCTAATGTTTCTAAAGGAGTTGAAGGAAAATCTAGCATTTTATAAGTTGGAAAAAACCTTAAAAAATGAATAATTGATTTTTCTCCCATCAAATCATAAATTTTTTTACATAATTTTCTACAATCTTCTAAATTATCCCCTACTCTTGGAATTATTAAATCTGTAATTTCTAAATGAATTTTTTTCTTAGAAAATTCTTCTAAAGTATTAAATACAGTTTCGTAAGATGGAATAGAAATATAATTTCTTGCAAATTCGTTATTTCCATTTCCTTTAAAATCAATTGTTATTGCATTTGCAAATTTTGAGAAAAAATCAATAGATTCATCGCTTAAATATCCATTAGTTATAAAAATTATTTTTATTTTTTCTTTTTTTGCAATTTTTGCAACATCGTAAATGAATTCTGCATATATTGTTGGTTCATTATAAGTAAAACATATAGAGCTAATATTGTATAATTTTCTATATTTTTCTACAATTTCAACTATTTCATTTGGTAAAAATTCAAAACCTTCTACTTTTCTTCTTTGAGAGATATCATAATTACAACAATATTTACAAGCCCAATTACAACCAAAAGTTCCAAAACTTAAAGCTATAGAACCAATATAAAAATGAAAAAAAGGTTTTTTCTCTATTGGATCTAAATTTGCTGAACAAAATAATCCATAGTTTGCTAAGTAAAGTTTATTATCTTTATTAATTCTTACTCCACAAAAACCAATTTGATTTGGTAATAATTTACAATATCTAGCACAAGCTGTGCATATAACTCTATTTTTTTCTATTTTGTAAAGAATTGCTTCTTTCATAAATAAATTTTTTACTACAGAAAATTATGGCCAAAAAAGAGGTAATAAAAGAGGTTTTTATTCCTAAATGGTTGGCTTGGTTTAATTTAATTTTGATGATATTAATTACAGTTTTTATTCTATATATTAATTCTGTTGTTCCAGAAAATGAAAAAATACCAACACTAGGTTTAGTAATGATAATTTTGATTTTTATAATTGTTATTGTTATTGTACTTTTATCGGCATATAAAAAATTGCCTATCTATTATTTAAGGGAAAGATAATTAATGGAAGTTTTTATTTTAAGATTGTTTCATAGAAAAAGAAGAGATAAAAGAGTTACAACACATTGTGCATTAGTAGCTAGAGCTTTTTTGGCTAAAAAAATGTTTTATTGTGGCGACGAAGATAAAGAGTTTGAAAATAAAATAAAAGATGTTAATAATAGATTTGGTGGAAATTTTGAAGTAGAATATATTAAAAATTGGAAAAAATTTTTAAAAGAGTTTGATGCAATAAAAGTTCATTTAACTATGTATGGAATTCCTTTATTGGAAAAATTAGAAGAGATAAAAAAACATAAAAAAATATTAGTAATAATTGGTTCAGAAAAGGTTCCAAAAGAAGTTTATGAGTTAGCAGATTATAATATTTCGATAACAAATCAGCCGCATTCAGAAATAGCTGCTTTAGCAATTTTTTTAGATAAGATCTTTGAAAGTAGAGAATTTTATACAGAATTTGAAAATGCTAAAATAAGAATAATTCCAAGCGAAAAGGATAAAAAAGTTTTAAAGATTAATTAAAGTAAATATATATGGCAATAGGACTTTTTGTTGCAAGGTTCCAGCCTTTACATAAAGGACATGAAAGAGCTATAAAGAAAGCTTTGAAGCTATATGAAAAAGTAATAGTAGTAATAGGAAGCGCAAATAAAAGTAGAGAAGAGAAAAATCCATTTACAGCAGAAGAAAGAAAATTAATGTTAGAAGCAGTATTTTCCAAGGAAATTAACGAAGGAAAAATTGAAGTACTAGTAATAGAAGATAAAGATAGTGATGAAGAATGGGCAAATGAAATAATAAATAGGGTTAATTTTGATGAAGTTTATACTGCTAGCGATTGGGTAGCAAAAGCTTTCGAAGGAAAGAAAAGTGTTAAGAGATTTAAGCCTTTTAAATACGAAACCATTAACGGAACAAATATAAGAAGATTAATAAAAGAGGGTAACGAAGAATGGAAAAAGTATGTAAATAGAAAAGTAGTTGAAATAATTCAAAAAATTGCAGTTAAAGAATTCTTTTCGAAACTTTCTCCTTAATTTTTAATTTTTTGGTTTATTTTAGCTTTTTAATTAGCGGGGGGTGGATTTGAACCACCGACCTCCGGGTTATGAGCCCGGCGGGCACTCCAGGCTGCCCTACCCCGCTATCACTATAATTTATTATTAAATTTATTTTAATTTTTGAATGAAATAAATTATTTTCAAAAATATTTATGGAAGAAAGAATAAAAGAAGTAATTAGAGAAGCATTAAAAATTTCTGTTCCATCAAAAGCGGAGTATGAATATATGAATGAAATTAAAGAAAAAGTTTTGCATATTACTCAACAACATGCAAAAATTTATAATGCAGATGTTATGGTTTGTGGAAGTTTTGCAAAGAATACTTGGTTACCTAAAAAATATGAGATCGATATTTTTATTCTATTTTCTCCTAAATTGGAGAGAGAAAGATTGGAAGAACTTGGATTAATAATAGGAAAAAGAGTTGCAGAAGAGCTTAATGCTGAGTATGTTATAGAATATGCAGAACATCCATATGTAAGAATGAAATATAGGGAAGTTCAAATAGATTTAGTTCCTGCATATAGAGTTGAAAAAGCTAGTGAAAAAATAAGTGCTGTTGATAGAACACCATTTCATACGAAATATGTCATAGAAAAATTAAAAAATGTATTGAATGATGAAGTCAGATTGTTAAAAAAATTTATGATTGCTAACGAAATTTATGGAGCTGATGCAAAAACAAACGGATTTAGTGGTTATGCTTGCGAACTTTTAATAATTAATTATGGAACGTTTCTAAATACCATAAAAGAAGTAGCTAATTGGAAACCAATAACGATTATTGATATAGAAAATTATTATTCTGAAAATGAAAAAGAAATTTTAAAAAAAATTTTTAAAAATCAACCATTAATAATTATTGATCCCACAGATAAAGATAGAAACGTTGCTGCAGCAGTTAGTCCATATAATTATTTTAAATTTATCAATTTAGCGAGGAAATTCTTACAAAATCCTTCAATTTCATTTTTTGAAAAAAGAGAATATAAAGTAGTTGAAGGAGAAGAAATAATAAAATATCAAATCGATAGAAGAACAGAATTAATAATATTAAGATTCACTAGACCAAAAGTTGTCGACGATATAATTTATCCTCAGATGAGAAGATTTGCAAATAGAATTCAAAGTATTTTAGAAAAATATGAGTTTAAAATTTTAAATAAAGATGTTTTTTGTAACGAAAAATTTTGCTATTTAGTTTTAGAAATGGAAATATCTAAGCTACCAAAAATTGAGAAAAAGAAAGGTCCGATATTTTATGATATTAGTAACACAAAAAGATTTTTAGAGAAGTATAAAAATTACATAACTTACGTTGAAAACGATAGATGGTATGCAGAAATTCCAAGAAAATTTGTTAGAGCCATAGATAAGATTATAGATAGTTTAAGCAAAGATGAAAAAACTTTAAGAGAAAAAGGTATTCCTAGTTTTGTTGCGCAGCAAATTTCTAAGGGTTTTGAAATTACTAACGAAACATCTAAAATATTAACTTTTGTCAGAGAAGACAATGAGTTTGGTAGATTCTTAACTAAGTTTTTAAATAAAGAAAAATTAGAGATATGAGAGTAATTGCAATTACTAGCGGAAAAGGTGGTGTTGGAAAAACTTTCTTTTCTGTTAATTTAGCTGTGGCATTAACAAAGTTAGGTAAAAGTGTAACTTTAATAGATGCTAATTTTACAACTCCAAACACAGCTTTAATTAGCGGATATTTAACATTTTTTAATACAATTCACGATTATCTAAGTGAAAGGATTAATGATATTTCCAAAGTAATATATAAAACATCCTATGGTTTTAAAATAGTTCCAGGAAGTATAGATTTGAATTCTATGATTGATGCAAGAATTGAGAGATTTAATTTATTTTTAGAAAAAATAAAAGACGAATTTATAATACTAGATACTGCAGCTGGAATTGGGAGAGAAGCAGTTTCTTCTATAATGAATTCGAAAGAGATAATAGTTGTTGTTAATCCGGATATATCTAGTATAATAGATGCTAAAAGAGTTATAGAAGTTTGTAATAGAATCGATAAAAAAATTTTAGCATTGGTTGCAAATAAAATTAGTAAGAAAGAGGATGTTAAAAAAATTGAAAAATATTTAAATTTAGAAGTAAACCTAATTTTACCAGAAGATAAAAGAGTTAAAGATTCTATTGAAAAAAGAATTCCGTTTATAGAACTTTATCCATCCTCCTATATAGCTTCTCAAATTCTAAACTTTGCAAGTTATTTAAGTGGAGAATTATACGAATTTAAACCAAACCTTTTTGAAAGAATTAAATATTCGTTTTACTTATAATTTATGAATATTTTTGAAACAATAGAAAAAAGAAAAAGTATAAGAAAATATAAAAATATAAAAGTTGATTTAAAGTACATAATGGCAATATTAGAATATGCAATTTTAGCACCTTCTGCTGGAAATGTACAAGAATGGAGATTTATTGTAATTGATGATAATAAAATAAAAGAAAAATTAGCAAAAGCAGCATATAATCAAGATTTCATTAAAGAAGCACCATATGTAATAGCTGTTTGTGCTGATGAGGAAGAAATTTATAATGCTTATGGAAAAAGAGGAAAAGAAAGATATATGTACATGGATTGTTCTTTTGCTGCTGCTAATATACTTTTAGTGGCAGCTGCACTCGATTTAGGAACTTGTGTAGTTGCAGCTTTTGACGATTCGGAGGTAAGTAAAATTTTAGGTTTACCAGAAAGTATAAAACCGATATTTTTAATACCTATAGGTTATGCGGATGAAGATCCAATAAGACCAGAAAGAAAATCTTTAGCTTCATTAGTTTTTTATAATCAATATGGCAAAAAACTTAAATAATTTTAAAAACAATAATTCATAATGAGTAAAAACAAAGTTTATTGTAATTTAACATTTATAAAGTTCTTTTTATTACAAATATTTTTATTTTTTGTCTTTATTCCTACATATTCACAGATTGCAATATCTTCTTCTTCGGATATTTTTATTAAAAATGTAGAGCTAGATATTCCAAAGTTTTATAACATAATTGCTGGTCAAAGGGCATCTATACCAATTCAGATAAAGAATTTAGAATCTAAAGAGATTAAAGTTTTTTTGAATGTTTTCCCACCTTATTATGAAGGTATTTCCGCATATTTTGAAAAAAACGAAATAATAGTTAAACCAAATTCTGAAGTAACGACTCACTTAATAGTTACTACTCCAATTGATACAAGAGACAAGATATTAACTTATCAAATTTATGTAAATGTAGATGGAATAGAAAAAGTATATAGATTAAATCTTAATGTTATTGGAATAAGGGGTGAAATAAAAATAGAAAATTTTGGAATAAATAAAATATCGTTTGATCCAGAAGAAGAATTAAAAATTTTCATAGAATTTAAAAATACAAAAGATTATTCAACTTCTATAAAAATTAAAACAGAGATACTAAGAGAAAATGAATTAATAGATTCTTATGAGAGATACTTAAATATTTTAAGACATTCTCTATCAAATTTTACACTTGAATATAAATTTACTTATTATCACAAACCTGGAAGATATTTAATTAACATTTATTCTTTTGATGGAAAAGATAATTTAATTTCAAAATTAACGTTTGAAGTAAATCTAAAAGAAATAAGGGACATAAAAAAAGAAGTTATTAAGGAACAATCATTTTGGTTTTATAGAGTAAATTTATTTATTAAAAATATAGGTAATGTAAAGCAAACACTTACTTTAGAGGAAGAATTTCCATTAATAATAAGACCATTCGTAGTTTTTGAAAATATAGAACCAATAATATTTGATGGTAAAGCTATTTGGAATGTAACTCTAGATCCATTGGAAGAAATTGTTATTTCTTATTCTATTGTTTATTGGATTCCTATTTCTATAATTAGTTTATTAACTGCATTAATCTTTTTCTACTTTTTGTTGGGTATTATATTTCCAAAAATAAATAAAAGATACGAAAAGAGTGAAGATATTTACAAAATTAAAATAATTATTAAGAATACAACAACTAAAAGAATGAAAAACATAGAAATAACAGATTTTGTTCCTTTGCTATTTAGTATTCAAAATTTTGAAACATTAAGACCTCAAATTAAAAAAACCAAAGAAGGATATACTTTAACTTGGAAAATTAGAGAATTAAGACCAAAAGAAGAAGTAATTATTTCTTATTCTATTAAACCTGTCATAGAAATTATCGGAGAGTTAAAATTTCCTAAGCCTAAAGTTAAATATGTATTGAGATAATAAATTTTATGCTTGAAAATATATTTTTTGTTTTAGTAGATGGTCTAAGTGATTTATTAAGGGAAAAAACCCCATTAAGAGAAGCAGCGAAGCCAAATATTTCATCTATTCTATCAAAGTCTATAGTTGCAAAGTTTTGGATATTTAACGAAAGAACTTGGCCAAAAAGTGGATATGCTAGTGTGAGTCAATATGCTAATTTTAGCATCTTAGGTTACGACATAAGAAGATTATATATAAGAAGAGGTGTAGTTGAGGCTATTGGAAGTGATTTAGAATATAAAAATGGGTGGCTTGCAATTAGAGTTGATTTTGGTTGTGTTGATAATAATTTAATTGTTATCGATAGAAGAGTTGGTAGAAATATATATGGTATAGATAAAATTGTTGAAGATTTTAATAAAATTGATTTTAATGTTCCATTTATTTTAAAAAGAACGTATGGTCATAGAGGAGTTTTAATATTTAAAGAAAAGTTGAGTGATGAAATTACTAATAGCGATCCGCTAGAAAATAATAAAAGAGTTAATTTTGTTTTACCAACATCAAAAAAGAAGAAAGCAAAAGAATCTGCCAAAATCGTTCAAACTTTGTTAGAAAAATTTTATTTTTTTGCTAAGAAACATGGAATAAATAAAAAAAGAAGAGAAATGGGATTATTAGAGGTTAACTATTTGTTGACGAGGGAAGCTGGTAACAAGTTACCGAGAATATCTAATTTTTTTAAAAGGTATAGATTTAGAAATGGAATAGTAATAAGTGAAAATGGTGTTATTAAAGGAAGTTGTAAAATTGTTGGATTTGATTCTTTGACAGTTGAAGAAATGGAGCTAGAAAATCAGTTTAAATTCATTTTTGAAAAAGCATTAGAATTAAGAAAAAAGTATCAAATAATTTATATGCATATTAAAGGTGCAGATGAAGCAGCTCACGATAAAAATTGTGAAAAGAAAAAAAGTATTATTGAAAAGATTGATGAATATATAGGATATTTGTTAAATAATGTTAATTTTGAAAATTCTGCTTTAATAATTACTGGAGATCATATTACTGATTGTATTACAGGAAAACATGAATATGGTTTTGTACCAATATTAATATATAGTGAAAAAATAAGAGGAACTAAGGCTAAGAACTTTAGCGAAATAGATGCATATAAATCTAAAAAAGAATTTAGACCAAAAAATTTGTGGAGCTTTCTTAAAAAATTATGATAGTCAGAGATATAAAAATTAGAGAAATTTTTTCTCATAATCTAAAGGAAACAATTGAAGTAGAGGTTGAAATTTCTAAAGGAAAAGTAAGAGCTAGTGTTCCTATAGGAACTAGTAGAGGAGTTTATGAAGTTGAATATTTACCAACAAAAGAAGTTATTAAAAATTTTTTGGAAATAAGAGAAAAGTTTAGAATGAAAGAATTTAAGAATTTTGAAGAGGTTGATAATACAATTTTAGAGTATGATAAATCGGAAAAATTAAATAAAATTGGTGGAAACTTGGCTTTGGCAATTTCTTTAGCAATGCTAAAAGCATTTGCATTGCATGAAGATTTAGAAGTATTTGAATATGTAAGCAGCTATTTTAATTTTAAAATAAAAATTCCTAAGCCAGTATGCAATGTAATAGGTGGAGGAAAACATTTTGGTGGAAGTGATTTTCAGGAATTTTTATTAATTGGAAAGACTTCAAACTTTAAAGAAGAAATAAAGAAAATAATAAACTTATATTTTAAAATTGCTGAAAGATTAAAAAAAGAAGATAGATCATTTAATTTTGGAAGAAATTTAGAATCAGCATGGATAACGAACTTATCAACCAAAAGAATTTTAGAAATTCTTAGAGATTTTTCAAAAGAATATGAACTATATTTAGGAATTGATGTAGCTGCTTCTTCATTCTACGATTTTTCTAAAGGAATGTATGTATATGAAAAAGAAGGATTAGAATTAAATAGAATAGAACAATTAAGCTATTTATATGATTTGATTAAAGATTATGAAATTTTTTATATCGAAGATCCTTTTTATGAAGAAGATTTTGTAAGTTTCGCAACGCTATTATCTCATTTTTCTCAAAAATTAATCGTTGGAGATGATTTAACAGTTACTAATTTAGAAAGATTAAAAAAGGCAAGTGAATTAAAATCGATAAATGGAATAATAATTAAACCAAATCAAATAGGCTTAATTACAAAAGTTGCAGAAGTTATAAAATTTGCTAAGAAGAATGATATAAAAGTGATATTTTCTCATAGAAGCGGAGAAACAGAGGATCCAGTAATTTCTCAACTTGCTGTTGGATTTGGTAGTGAATACATAAAATTAGGAATTGCTGGAGAGAGAACTATTAAGATAAATGAAATTTTAAGAATAGAAGAAAAAATTTTAGGGTGAAATAAATAAATTATTTTCATAAGTTGGTACAATTGCTTGTATTCCTCTTTCGTTTAATTCTTTTTCAAATTTTTCTAAATTTTCACCATGAACAACAAAAACAATATTTGGATTTACTTTTTCTATAAATTCAAATAGTTCACTTCTATCTGCGTGTGCAGAAAATTCATAAAGTTTATATCTGCTTTTAACTTTTTTATTAAAACCATCTTTTGTAACTAATCTTCCAGTTTCTAATAAAATTCTTCCAGTAGTATTTTCAACTTGATAGCAAGTTAAAAATATTGCATTATTTTCGTTGTTATAGATTTTTTTAACATAATATTCGGCTGGACCGCCTTCTAACATTCCAGAACCGCAAATAATAATTTTTGGATCATTTTTCATTATAATTTCTTTTCTTTGTGCTTTTCTTTTGACTTTTATTGAATTTTTAAAAGCTTCTAAAAAATATTTTCTTTCATTCAAATAATTTTCAAATTTTTGATATACTTTAGATATTTCTATTACCATGCCATCTAAGTAAATATCTACTTCTTTATGTATATTATATTTTCCTAAAATCGTTAAAATTTCTTGAGATCTTCCAACAGCTAAAGAAGGAAGTAAAATTGTACCATCTTTATCTAAAACTTCTTTTATATCGTTTATGAACTCTTTTTCCAATTTATCTCTTTCTGGCAAATTTTTATACCAATATGTCCCTTCAATTATCAAAATATCTGGATTTTTCTCTGGAAAACTACAACCAAAAGTTAAATTGGTTTTTTTGAGTTTAAAATCACCTGTATATAAAATTCTTTTATTATCTATTTCTAATTCAATCATAGAAGCTCCTAGTATATGACTTGAATCTATGAATTTAAAGCTAAAACCTCTCTTTTCAAAAACTTTTTCATAGCTAACATTTCTAAATTTCGAAATAGTTTTTGAAATGTCGTTTTCATTGAATGGAAAGTTAACTTTCTTTTGTCTAAGTACTTTGAGGTTATCTCTTAAAAGTATATTTGTAATTTCCTTTGAAGCTCTTAATGCATAAATTTTTGTTTTATTTTTTGAAAAATAAGTTATATAACCGCTATGATCTAAATGGGAGTGGGATAGCAAAATATAATTAACGTTTTCAACCTTTAAAGGCGTTTTTGGTGGATTTTCAAAAACTTTTAATCCATAGTCTAAAAGAATTTTTTCACTATTGCTTTCTATTAAAATTCCACTATTTCCAATTTCATTTAATGCACCCAAAAATTTAATCTTTATCATTTAATAATTTATGGTTAAAGTAATTAAATATTTAAATATATTAATTTTGTTATTTTTTTTAATCTCTTTTTCACATACTTTTGTTCCTTATAAATTTTCTGTAACACTACCAAAAAATTTAAATATAAAATTAAATGAAGAAGTTCAAATATCTTTAGTTGTAAAAAATATTGGAATGATTGGTGATAGATATAGTGTATCTATTATTCCATCAACACAAGATATATATGTTTCTTCAAACTTTTTCGAATTTTTATTAGAGCCACAAGATTCAAAAGTAGTGCCAATAAATTTAATTGTTTACTCAACATTAGGCAATAAATTTATTAATGTAACTGTATGTAGTTTGGGTTTATTAAATCAAGTTGGAATAGAAAATAAGGGTAGCTTTATTTGTAATTCTGAAGAATGTGAATTAAAGGAAGGTTATTCTTGTATTACATCTTTAATAAATTTAAGAGTCGCGACCTTTAGTTTAGGAGAACATGTTAATGAATTTATAGTATTTCCTCTATTCTTGATAATATTTGTGATTTTGTTAAGTTTTGCGGAATATAGGCGCCAGAAGCTTTAGAATGACCACCACCATTAAAGAATTTTGCTATATTATGAACATCTATATCTTTTATACTTCTGAATTCTAGTTTTACTCCATTAAAGCCTCTATAAATTATTATGAAGAAATCTATGTTCTTTTCTTTTAAATATTCAAAAGCTATATATGGTGGTATAGTATTTTTTGTTTCTAAAACACCGACATTAAAGTTTTTTATATTAACTATTTCAAAATTTTCCTCAATAAAATTTTCGAAATCCTTTTTCATTTTTTCAAATTCTATCATTGAATTTTTGACATCTTCTCTATTTATAAATTCTTCTGGACTAAAATCTAAAATTTTTTTTACGAGGAATCTAAGATATTTATTATATAATTTTCCATACTTTATTCTTAAATATGTAAAGTAATCTCTAATGATTTTCGATTCTTCTCTTTTACAATTATTAGTATCTATTTCATTAACTATCTCTATCCATGGAGAATAGAAATTAAAATAATTAGCAACTAAATTTGAGGCACTTTTACTATTTGGATCTATTATTATTTCAAGATTTTGAAGATTAGGAATTCTTTCGTTTATATGATGATCTATCCAAATAACTCTTTTGAATAGAACAGAAGAAACTTTTGCTATTTCTTCTCTAATACTCAAATCGAAAAAATAGATATTATTAAAATTTTGAATTTTCGAAACAGCCTTAAAAAAAGTATATCTAAACGAAGGATTTGAAGTGAAATATACTTTAGAGTTTTTTTGAAATTTCAGAGCTACTGCGGCACTTATCAATCCATCTAGATCGTTGTGCGAGATTATTATGTCTTCTTCCATTAAATTAATTATTTAATAATAATAGAGTTTCTATAAAAGCACCTATTAATAATAAAATAACTCCAAAAACATATAACCTTATAGAATCTATTAGAATATACTTTGAATTAAATTTTTTCTTTATAAAATAGGATGAAAGTAATATTCCAGCTGATGTTCCGAGGAAATATGCAATGAATTCAAAAATACCGTGAGGCATAAATGTTAAAAATCCGATTAGAATTCCTTGAATTCCATAGGAATGAATCATAATTCCTATTGCAGCTGCCAATATTGTAATATTCCAAACTAATACTATTAATATTCCCCCATATATAAATGAAAGAATAAATGATAATGTCAAAACACCAAAATTATTTAGAAAAATTTTCATAAAACCCTCTCCGAAAATAAAATTTCCTCTGATTTTTTCAATAGTATCTATTTGTTGTCTAAAAATTTCATCTACTATTTCTTTTGGTAAAAAAAGAAATAGACTAGTCAAACCGAATAAAGTACCAAAAAATATTATTAAAAAAGATTTTATAGTTTCATAATGTCTTTCAATAAAACTATCTTTAAATCTGTATATGGAATTTTTCATATTTAATAAAATCAATTTTCTTAATAAAGGCCAAAGAGTTACGGAAATAAAAAATGTAACAAATATCCCAACAAATTCTTTAAATATTATATATGAAATATAAACACTTATAATAGAAACAATTGAACTATATAAAAATGCAATAAAAGGATTTCTTTTTAGTAAATCTTCATTAATTAAAGACTCTAGTACCATAATATTTATGAAAATAAAAATTAGTAAGAAAGTATTGGTAATGCTTTCAACAATCTTAATTATGTTTCTCTTTTTTTCATCCTACTTTAGCTATGTAAACAATTCTTATTCTATGATTTTATCTGAAAAGAATATAAACTTTTTCGAACCTACAAGAGAATTAAAAATATATTTATTACAAAACGGAAAAACAATTGTTTTAATTTATGGCTATTCTAATATTTCAATTGATGAATTAAATAATTTGGTAGAAAAGTTTTCAAAAAATGTATACTTCTTTTTAATTAATTCTTCAATAACTCAAGCATTTATAATTTCTCCGATTTATGAAAAAACAATTTTCAATATTTCGTATTATAATTTGCTAAAGGAACTATGTAGAGCAAGTTTGGAAGCGCCGATAGAATGTATAGAAATAATTTAATCTTTTGTGGCATTGATCTAGCTGGAAGTGAGAAAAGAATTAGCGGTATAGCGTTTTTAGATAAATATTTAAATGTTAGATGTTATTCTGTTTTTTCAAACGAAGAAATTATAGAAAAAATAGAAAAATTTAAGCCAATTATTATTTCTATAGATGCTCCGTTATCTTTACCTAAAGGAAGAAAAAGCTTAGAAGAAAAATCAAATATTCATTTCAGAAAATGTGACTTGGAATTAAAAAAATTAAAAATAAAGTTTTTTCCACTAACGCTAGGTCCTATGAGAAAATTAACAGAAAGGGGGATTTTTTTAAAGAAACTTTTAACTAAAAATGGTTATAAAGTTTTAGAAACATTTCCTGGAGCGTTTTATGATTTAAATAAAATAGATAGAAAAAATTTTAGAGAAATTCTTAATTTTTTTAAAAAGATTTTAAATATAAAATCTAAAATAAAAAATTTGCATGAGTTAGATGCAATAACTTGCGCTTATATTTCGTATTTATATTATAATGGCAAGACAAAAGAAATTGGAGAAAAAGAAGAAGGAACAATTGTTATACCTAGAATTTAATTTTTTCAATTTTTTCAAATTCTATATCTTATTTCATATTTTGTATCTTATTAACGATTTAATTTATTTTAAAAGTTTAACTGCTATAGTAATTTTTTTTCAAAACTTAATAAATCCTCTATCAATCTTAATTAGATTTTTTGATGGAATAAAAAATTTAAATATTTTAGAGATAACTACTTTTTTAATAATTTTCTTCTTTTCTTTCTTTTTATCCTTTTTTAAAATAAGGAAGAAGAGTAGAAACATTAGAAAAACCCCTTAAAACATATTTTTCATTTATTACTATCGATGGAACAGAATATATTTCAAATAGTTCGTTTAAGATTTTTATTTCATTTAAATTCCAATCCTTATCAACTATAAAGAAATAAAAATCTATATTATATTCTCTAAGCTTATCTAATTCTTTTCCTTGATTTATACACTCAACTCCGCAAGAAGATGAATAAAAGTATAAAAGCGTTGAAATATTTGTATAGCACTCTTTTTTGTATTTAATTGTCAAAAAATATGAAATTGACATCATTTTCATATATTCCGATTTTAATTTCAAATATTCGTTAGAGAGCTTGCTGTTAAATTCGTATTCCTCTATTCGATATGGCAAGTTTTTTGCTATTACATTGAAACTATAATCTCTTACTTTATTAATTATATTCTCTAATAGTCTGCATTTTGTTTCTTTGTCAAAAAAATCCAAAAGTATAATTTCTTTATAAGAGTTAATCTCTTCGTTTAGACTTTTCGTTTGAAAGTATAGATGATTTATTTTTTCTATTAATTCTTTTGTATAAAAAAACTCGAATATTTTAAATCCCACGTAAATACCAATAAAATAGAAAATTAAAGTTAAGATCAAAGTAAAAGAAATTACTCTAACAATATTTCTTTTTTTTCTCATTATCTGCATACTAAAATATATAAATTAAATTTATCAATCTCTTTAATTATATCTTTGCAATATTTTTTTGCCTCTTCGATATTTATAAACACTTTTTTAATATCTTCTAATTCGTATTTAAAAACTTTTTTAAAGTTATATTCTATTGGTGAACTTTCGTGTGTTATATTATTTTTCCAACGATTTAGGAATATTATTTCATTAGATTCCTTTTTGTACCAACTAGGATCTGGTGAAAAAATTTCATAGATTGTTAGATTTTTACTTTCTACAAAGTTCTCATAATACCAAAAATACATGCTTAAATAGTATGGTGTAACTATTATTTCTTCGTTTGACAAATATTCTACTATTTCTTTAATTGGAAAATATATAAAACTTTCGTTCAAAATTAGATTTATTCTATAAATTGTATAGTCGACGAAGCTAATTGGTAATAAAATTATAAGAAAGATTTTATTGTATTGAGATAAAATAATTAAAAATGTTATTAAAAGAGCCAAAGAAGAGTATATGAATAATCTTGAAAGTATTAGATATTTTGAAGTAATGAGTGAAAAAAATATATTAAAAAGTAATATTGTTATAAAAATTGAGAAGTAAATGAATAGGTATTCATTGTTTTCTTTTTTTATTAAATAAATAAAAATAGGTATAAGAAAGAGAGCTTGAGCTAATATTTTTACGAATATTGAAAAAAACGAAGAATAATCAGAAGATATAACGGTTTGTTCTTTATATAATTCAATTGGAAAAGTAAAAAGAAAAGTAAAGAAATAATCTTTATAATTTTCATAGTGTTCTGTTACTCTTTTCCAACTTTCGTGTGCTTGTAAAAATTTAAATAGAAAAAATAAATAGAGCAATAAAACAAAACCTGAAATTGATAAAAACTTAAAGCTATTTGCAAAAAATATTTTAAGTTTTTCTTTTTCAAAAACTAAAAAATATAGGAACTTTGGAATAATTAAAATAATATTGAAATAAAAAACTAGTAAGCTTATTGAATCAATAATAATACTTTTCTTTAAATCTTCTAAATTTCTCTCTTTTAAATATTTAGTGAAAAAGAAGAAAGAAATAGATGAAAGAAAAAATGAAAGAGAATAAGGTCTTACGAGTATAGAAGAATAAATTAGAGGAATAAAGCATAGAGAGAGAAGAACTATTATTTCTTCTAAAATTCTTAATTTTCTTAGGCTATTAAGAATTTCTATAATTAAAACTATACTGAATGAAATTAGAATAGAATTTATCAACCTAATATATTCGATTTTAAACGTCAAAAGGGTTATTGGTTTTATAAAGAAATAGTACGTTGGAATCTGTAATTCCCAAATCATACAATCACTAAAATAAATAGAACAACGCAGACTAGCGAGTTCATCTATAAATGGGTCTTTAGAAAATGATAATAAAAAGATTATAACAAAACTTATTATCCAATATACTAAGTATCTTTTTGTCTTGTCTTTAAGCATTTTATTATATGTATACTTTTCTCATAGTTAAAATATAGTTAAAAATAGATGCAGCAAAAATTCCAAACAAGTTTGATATTAGATAATGAATTTTAAAAATTTCAGTTAAAATTATTAAAGTTACTAATCCTACAATAATTCCAACACCTCTTACTAAATTTGTTTTAATCATTCTTATAAAAAAATTTTTTAATCCTTTTTTTCTTAAATCTGAAAAAACTAAAAATTCAGATAGAAGAAAATTCCATAAAATACTTATTTCAAATGAAGCAATAGCAGAATAGACGTAAAATATATTGAAATATTCTGTTAATAAAAATAAAAAAAATTCGTTAATAAAAATTCCGCTAATTCCCACTAATGAAAATTTTAATAATCTTTTATACTCTTTTGTATCTATTAGCAATACGAAAAATAATTTTATAAAGTTTATTATTTCTTTTAAATTCATCTTAGACTTTCCATATCTTCTTTTTTCAAATTCGAAAGGAACTTCTATAACTTTTAGTTTTTGTTTAGAAAGTAATTCGAAGAGAAATTTAAAGCCTATACATCTTATATTTTTTAAGTCTATTTTTTCTTTATTTAGTATAAAAAAACCAGAAAGAGGATCAGATATATTTTTTAAGTTGGGAAAAAACGAAGAAATAAAATAAATTGCTATTTTTGAGAAAAATTTTCGAATTTTAAATCCATATATTTTACTTTCTCTAAGAAACCTACTAGCTATGACTATATCAACATCATTTTCTATTAACTTGTTATACAATATTGGAATAAATTTTGGTGGATGTTGAAAGTCTGCATCCATTACGCAAACATATTTATATTTAGCGTTTTCTATCCCAAACTTTATCGCACTTGCTAATCCTCTTTCTCCTTTTCTAACAAAAACTTTTATTCTATTATCTTTTATTTTTCTTGCTTCTTCATATGTTTTATCAGGACTATTGTCATCCACAACAATAATCTCAAAAAAATCAAAATTCTTTTCACATATCTTTATTATTTCTATAATTATTTTTTTAATGTTCTTTCTTTCATTATAAGTTGGTAATACGATTGAAATACTTTTTTTATTCATAATATTATGGATAAGTTCTTTTTTTACTATGTGTCTTTAATCATTCATAATATAGCATTAATACCGGTGGTGTTCTTTTCTATTTTATTTTACTTAATGTTAATATTTCATTTATTTCTTTCTGATACTAAAGAAAGACATAAGTCTAAAAGAAATTTTTATCCATTTGTATCTATACATATACCAGTTTATAATGACCTAATAGCTATTAGATGTATTAAAAAATGCCTAGAATTAGATTATCCAAAAAATAAATATGAGATAATTGTTATAGATGATAGTGATGATGAAAATGTAAAAAAAGCTATTGATAATTTTAGAGATAAAATAAAAATATTAAGAAGAAATTCAAGAGAAGGATTTAAGGCAGGTGCGCTAAATTATGCATTAGAATATTCAAAAGGAGATATAATTGTAATTTTTGATAGTGATGAAATTCCACCAAAAAAATTCTTAAAAGAGATTGTTAAATACTTTGATGATGAAAAAGTTGCCATGGTTCAAGCAAAACTAGATATTTACAATTCTAATCAAAATTTAATTACTAAGTTCGCAAGTTTATTACTAGGCTTTTACTATAATATACTTCTCTCCTTGCTCTATAGAAATGGAGCATATCATTGTGTAGGTTCTGCAGTTGCAATAAGAAAAGATGTACTACTAAAACTAGGTGGTTGGAACCAAAGGAGCGTAACAGAGGATGCAGACTTTAGTTTAAGATTAGTATTGAATGGATATAAAGCAGTTTATGTTAAAAGTTTAAAAGTTAGAGCAGAAGTTCCATTTTCTTTAATTAGTTTTCTCAGACAGCAAGCAAGATGGACCTTTGGTTTAGTTAGAGGATTTATAGAAAATTGGAAAAAAATACTTTTTTCCAATCTAATCAATATTAAGCAGAAGAGTTTAATATTTTTTCAAATGTTTTTAAGTTATTTGTTTGGAATTTTTATATTAATTTTTACATTTTCTGGATTTTTTGTATTTATTTTTGGTGAGCCAAGAGAAACTACTTTAGAAGATTTAGTAAAGACTTTTTCTATATTTCTTTTGACTTCAGGATTTTTATTAAATCTATATTATATAGCTTTAAAAGAAAAAATAAAAATTAAATTTGAATTAGTTTTTGTTCTTTTAACACTTGGATTTATTTTATTAATAAATAATACAATATATTTTTTGAGGGCTTTTTTTACTGATAGATTTTATTGGCATGTAACACCAAAATCACTTAGTAAGCCATCTAAGCTTTTTAAAAAGAATAAAAAATAAAGTAAGAAGTATTATAATACTTTGAAAAATGAAATATGGAAAGACAAAAAAAGAAATTAAAAAATCTTTTATATCTTTATTTTTAAAATAAATTAAAGAAATTAAAATTAAAGTAAATACTAGAATTCCTGATAAAACACCTAAAAAGGAGGCAATGTGAAATTGCCAAATTCCAAATGTAACTTTATGTAAATAATTAATATTTCCGAAAAAAGAAAACCAAAAGAAAAAATACATAAAAATTTCTATTAAATTTTTCTGAAATTGTAGCCAATAGAATATTTGATAAGTAATTAAAGGAAAAATTATTAAAGAGAAAGGAAACCAAAAAATAGTTATTGGTAAACCATACAGACCTAAAGAGGAATACTTTGGATTAAAAATTACATTCCTATAATCCCTTATGCATTGAAAAATTAAACTATTCCATCTAATTCTCTGTTTTACAAAATTCTTTAGATTGTTAGGAGCGATTGTATATGCAATAACATCTTTATCTATTATTACTTTGTAACCCTTCATTTGAATTCTTATTATAGTATCTATATCTTCGCTATAACTTTTTCTGAACTTTACTTTCTCTAAAACATCTTTTCTAAACATAGTAGCACAGCCCCAAATATATATAGTTCCCAATTTTAGTGAATTTAATCCAAATCTAATTAAATTTTGGTAGTGATATTCGATATTTTGAAAATATGTGATTATATTATTTTTATTTTTTACTTTTATGACAGAGGTTACTGCAGCAATTTTTTTATCTAGATAAAAATTTTCCACCATTTTTTTAATAGCATTTTTACTTTCAAAGATAGTATCTGCATCAATGATAAGAATGAATTTTCCTTTACTTTTTTTTATTCCATAATTTAATGCAAAATATTTTCCTCTATTTTTTTCGAATCTATATACTTTTGCATATTTTTTTGCTATTTTGCTAGTATTGTCTTGTGATCCATCATCTATAACGATTATTTCTAAATTTGGATAATTTTGAGATTTTATATTCTTTAAAGTATTTTCTATGTTATTTTCTTCGTTATAGGCAGGTATTAATACAGTAACTTTTGGATAATTTTTAATATTTAATTTTTTTTGTGGAGTTTTATTAAGCAAGGATTTAAAAAATAAGAATAGCCAACTTAAAAGTATTATGTTTAAAGCTAATAAAGGAAAAATTGAAATATTTAATACAATATCGATCATAATGGAAAATTAATTGATCAAAATTTATTAAATTATGTAGATGGCCCGGTTGGTGTAGTGGTAGCACAGGGGCCTGTGGAGCCCCTAGGCCGGGTTCGAATCCCGGGCCGGGCCTTAATAGAATAAAATTCATTTAAAATTCATTTTAAATTGTAAACATATTCAATAATTTTTATGATAATAGAATTCTTATTCGTTTTTCTTTTAGTATCGTTAATTTATTTATCTTTAAAATATATCGAAGCAAAATCTAAAATTAATGAAAAGGCTTTTGAATTATTTCAAAAATGGAAAGAAAAGGAACTAGAAAAGGAAGCTAAACTTCTGTTCGAAAAATGGAAGATTGAAGAAGAAAAAAGAATAAGAGAAGATGCTATAGAAAAATCTTCTTTAACAATTTTAGGAAAAGTTAGTGAGCAACTAGCACCACTAATTCTTTTTAAAAATTATAATATAAACTTAAAAGATCTAAGATTTATAGGTTCTCCTATTGATTTTATTGCTTTTAAAAATTTAAGTGAAGATAAACCAGAGAAAATTTTATTTATCGAAGTTAAATTTAGTAAAAGTTCTCAACTTTCAGAAAAGGAAAGAATGATAAGAGATTTAATAAATAAAAAGAAAATAGAGTTTTTGGAGATTAATATAGAAGATGAAATAAAAAAGTTAAAACTTAAAAAATTAGATGAATTTAAATAACCCCAAGTTTTGCTAATATTTCATTAGCATTATATTCTTTTCTTAATTTAACATAAGCTTTTTTTAATCCCTTTCTAGTTATTAAAGTGTTAACTTTTTCAACTTTTACGTTAAGCCATTTTTCTATAGCTTCTTTTATTTGTTTTTTATTAGCTTTTCTGTCTACAATAAAAACTAACTTATTTTCTTTTTGCGCTAATCTTATTGCTTTTTCTGTTTGATATGGATATAATATTATATCCATACATATTATTTAAGAAATTATATAAATTTATGCTGTATAAAAAATTTTTTGTTTCAATACTTTTTTTAACTCTTCTTTTATCTACTTCTTTTTCCTTTAGTGAAAAAATAAATGATATAATTTCGTTTCCTCTAATAATTGGGGAATTTCTATACAAAATTTTTGGCTTGGAAAATTTAGTTGGAAGATATATAGAAACATTGAATGAGCCGACTAGAATAATAGTACTTATAATTTTTTTAATTGCTTTAGTTTTTATTTTCATATTTTTTATAAAGAATTTGATTCTAGTGGTAATTGCCTTTTTAGTTCTTAGTTTAGTAATTTATCTATTATTTCAATTTTTTTAAATATGGTTAAAAAATTTTATTATATTCTTCATCCAAGACCAGTGTATGTTATAGGTTCCGGAAGTGTTAGAAACAACGAAATAAATTTTATGGCAGCATCTTGGGTAATGCCAGTAGCTGAGGATGTACCTTCAATATGTTTTGCTTGTGATAGAGAAAATAAGACATTTGAATTAATTGAGAAATATAGTCAATTTTCTGTTAATGTTGTAGATGATATAAATTTGATTTGGAAACTTGGAACGTCAAGTGGAAAAGAAATAGATAAAGTAAGAGAATTTGGACTAAAAGTAATTAGTGGAAAAGTTTTAGATGTTCCTATCTTAGAAAATAATTTAGCTTTTTTAGAAACTAAAGTTATAAATTTTATAGATATAGGTGAGGTTAGATTATATATATCAGAAGTAAAGAATTTTGGAGGAAATCTAGAAGAATATGGAATAAAAGAATATTGGAAAATTCCATTACATAAAGGTGGAAAAGCCTTTGCAAATATTTCGAAAGAATTGAAGTTCATTAAATAAAAACAAAAATATATATGGCTAAAGATATAATATTAATATATGTCGAAAAAATTAAAGATCAGAATTAATTTAGTTTTTATAGTAGCAATCTTAATAGTTTCTCTAGTTTTAGCAATAATACTTCTTAATCCTTTTAATTTTTCTAGATCTATTGAAAACCAACTTAAATTAGAAAATCTAATAGATGAGAATGATGTAGTACTTGGAAACATTTCTTCTAATATAATTTTAATTGAATACAGTAGTTTCGATTGTCCAGCATGCAGATTTTTTCATTTAAATTATTTTGATAATATAGAAGATGCAATAAATAATAATGAAATAGCATACGTTTTAAGATTAGTACCTCTAAAAAGGAGTGAATTAAGTATAGATCTTATTAAAGTTGCTTATTGTTCTATGAAATTGAAAAATTCTTTAGAAACTGTTAAGTATATTTTCAAAAATTATGCGAATATAACTTCTATAGAAGATATTTATAATGCTCTTGAATATGATGTTTCCGAATTAAAAAGTTGCGTAAATAGTATAGAAGCCGAAAATTATGTAAAGAGCAGTTATAAAAAACTTATCGAAAATAGAATTGAAGCTACACCAACTTTTATTTTAGTTAAGGATGGTGAAATTAAAAAAATAGTTGGTGCTCAACCAATAAATTTAAATTAAGAGGCTAATATTTATTTCAGCTATAATTGTTGGTATAAAAATTTCAAAGTTTGTTAGAATTTCTGGATGTATTTCTCCTAGAAATCCAATAATTTTATTATTTGAAATTATATATGCTTGTCTTCCTTCAATAAAAAATTCTAAATTACTTTCCTTTAATTCAAAATTAATTTTCAAATTTCTAAATAATTCTTCTAAAACTGAAATCATTTCTGATAAATTTGCTTTATCGTAGCATAATGCTATTGCTAAACTTCTATATTCTTCTAAATCTCTAACTATATAACCAATTTCAAAAATATTTTGTGGATATTCTTTTGATGTATTTTTTGATAAGAATAATAATAAACTTGGAAATAAATAATTTCTTAAAACGCTATATTCTTCGCTTACAGGATTTAATAATTTTGTTGGTTTATCTTTTACTTTAGCCTTTTCTAAAATTTTTTGATTTATTAATGTTGGAGTGATAACTTCTAGAAATTTCATTCCAATAAGAATTTCTCTTATTTTATTTTCAAACTCTTCTCTTTCGTGAATTTTTCCAATAGTTATAGTTCTAAGTTCTTTTAGTTCAAAATTATTATAACCATAAGCAATTGCAATATCTTCAATTACATCTCTTTTATGTAATATATCAACTCTATAATATGGAATTATAACATCAATATCTTCTTCATTTAAAGTTATTACTTCATATCCCATTTTTTCTAATAGTCTTTTTATTTCTTCTAACTCTAATTCTAATCCTAAAATTTTGTTAACTTCACTTCTTTTTATTCTAATTATTTCATTATCTATTTCTGGGAATTCTTTTTCGTTAAGATAAACTTTTTGTGGTGTTCCAAAAAAAGAAAAGAAGTAAATTAAAATCTTAGTTACAATATCAACACTTCTTTTATCAATTCCAGTAATATCTACAAAAATATTTTTAGTATTAACTGTTAATTTTGTTTTTTCAGAGTTTAAAATAGGAGGAAAAGAAATAATAGATTCTTCATCATAAATTGCTGGATATGGTTCATAAATTAAATTTCTATATTCTTTTCCTTTATCAGTTATTTCCAAAATTTCTTTTAATGTCATTTCATTTTCATAGGTTAGCGGAATCATTTTTTCGTTTGGCAAAGCTTCTCTATAGAAAATTTTTCCCTTTATTTTATCTAAATCATGAATTCCTATTGCAACTAATTTTCTATTTCTTCCAACATATTTATGTAAAATTTCTTGAAATTCAATAATTTTTCTAAGAAGAGATTCATTCATAGATACATTTTTAACTACAAAACATGAAAAAAACTCTCTACATCTAACTTTACTACTATAATAAACTTTTACATTAGAATTTTCCATTTCAATTTTTTTAATACTTCCGCCAAAAACAAAATCTTTAATAGCTTTTAAAAATCCTTCTTCAAAAAATAAATCTATTCTATCAGAAGTTATTGTAATTTTAATTTTATTATCGCTAATTTCTTCTACTTCTGGCTTAAAACTTTCTATAATTTCTATTATTTTTTCGTTATTATCTATTTCCAATTCTTTTTTTATTTTTTGTAGATCAAATTCAAATGTCGGCATATTACATATTTCTTAAAATATCAATATTTTGAGACATTATATCTCTTATATCATTTATTCCTGTTTTTAGCATAACTAGTCTACCTATTCCAATTCCCCAAGCTAATACTGGCAAATCAATATTAAATGGTTTTGTAACTTCTTCTCTAAATATTCCTGCACCACCAACTTCGATATATTTATTTCCAATTTTTACGAAAACTTCGACACTAGGTTCTGTAAAAGGAAAATAAGCAGGTTTAAATTTAACTTCTTCGCTTCCAAAAATTTTAACTAATTCTTTTAAAATATAGAGTAGATTACTGAAATTTAAATCTTTATCAACTATAATCCCTTCTAGCTGATCGAATTCAACAAAATGTTTTGCATCAATAGTATCTGGTCTAAATACTCTATCAATTGCAAACATTTTTAATGGAATTTTTACTTCTTTTTTACTTATTTTATATAAAACTCTCGCACTTATTGCTGTATTATGACTTCTTAATATGTATTTCTTAGCTAATTTTTCATCGAAATATTCCCAACCTTTAGAAAATTTCCCAAGATGAGATTCTTTAACATTTTCAAAAATTTCTTCATCTATTTCAGCTTCTTTGTCTGTATCAATATAATAAATGTCATGAATATCTCTAGCTACATGTCTACTTGGCATAAATAATGCATCGCAATTCCAAAAGTTGCATTCTATAATTTTTCCTTTAAATTCTTGAAATCCTAATGAAATTAAAAATTTTCTTACTTCATTCAAAATTCTATTATAGAAATGAATTTTACCAGGATAAATTCTACCAGCGCTAACTAGTTCATATTTTTTAAATTTTTTGTTTTTCCATAGTCCTTTCTTTAGAATTTCTGAAGTCAAAACAGTAATTTCTTCTTCAACTTCAAATTCTTGATTTTTTGCGAACTCTGTTAATTTTATAAATCTTTTTTTAATAATCTTTTCTTCAACAATTTTCCTTTTTATAAATTCTGCTAAAATTTCTTTTTCCCCTTCTTTAATATCTTCTTCATTCTTTTCAAATTTTAATTCTTCTAGAAATATTTCTTTTGGCATTTTTTTGTTTAAATATTCTATGGCACTTTCACTTAGTTGTATTTCCCCTCTTATAATAGAAATTAATCTATTGTTTTTGAGCCAGATAATTCCTATTTCAGCGTTTTTATATTTTGTACTAAGTTCGCCCGCATTAGTAATACCTTTTGAAATTAATTCTAAAACTTTTCTTTCCGGTAACCCCTCTTCTAAATATTTTTTTCCTTCTTGAGACAGAGAAAAAACCTTTTTTTCTTCAATTTCTATTTCAATTAAGTTTTTTAATTTTAAATTTTGTAGTAATCTTTCAACTAAATCTTTATTTAGTTTACATTTTTCTACTAAATCTTCAAAACTAATTTTTTCATTTTCTTTTAATACATTAATTATTTCAAATTCTTCTTTCGAAATTCTCATAAAAATTCTAAATTATAGACATAATTTTATTAATTTATTGGGGCCGTAGTCTAGCCTGGTAGCGACGCCGGCTTGGGGTGCCGGTAGCCCGAGTTCAAATCTCGGCGGCCCCAAATATTATACTAAATGATTTTTTCAAAGATTAATATTATTATGCCGGGGTCGCCTAGTGGTCATGGCGGCGGACTTGAGTGATAGATTGGCGTGAAACTGATAAAAATATAAAAAATGATGTGGGTGTCGAAATAAGAAAGAAATCCGCTGGGCTATAAGCCCGCGTGGGTTCGAATCCCACCCCCGGCGAAATTTTTTAAATAATTTTTCTTTTTGCTATTATTTTATTATGAATAATTTCAATCTAATTTCAGCATATATCGCAACAATTATAATTCTTATTATAACTATTGGAATCGGAGTTGTTCTTTATTTATATTTTAGTGGATATATTTCAGAATTAACTTCTGAAACAGAAGAAACAACAGCAATAAAATCTATTATTGAATGTTCACAAGCAAGAA
>JAHLMO010000005.1 GCA_018920305.1 Candidatus Aenigmatarchaeota archaeon | reverse complement strand
TTCAGAGAAAAAACTCGTTAATAAAATTGTTGATATTTCGATTGGACAATTCCTCAAAACAAAGAGTGTGCTAAATACTGTTATGTTAAAGATATATTAAAAAAAGAAAAATTAGACGATAGAATATTTACTACAAATTGTATAATAGAAAGAGAAGTGTTTGAAAGAACTTACTTATGTGGAGTAGGAATTCAAAATATATATGTAATGCCAGATGGTAAAATAGCTATATGTTCAAGATAAAGACAATTTTGATTTATTAGATTATCTAACAAAATTGGAAGAGCGATGAAAATCCGAAGTATTGTTAATTAATATTGCAATTTTTTTCATACTTAAAAATATATTATTCTATAATAAAAAATTATTCAGCGTTTTTGATTTCTACGCTTTCTCTGTAAATTTCTTTTAGAATTTCTAGATAATCAATTTTATTTTCTTCAATTAAATCCATTTTTCTTTCTAAATCTCTAGTTAATTCTTCGCTAATGTATTTTTCAAACTTAGCTTTTAAATATTGATAAACTTCTTTTCCTCTTTTTGTAGCAATAAGCTTATTTTTTCTAGAAATAGCATATTTTCTTTCTAAAATTTTTGAAATAATTGTTGCATAGGTTGAAGGTCTTCCTATTCCTCTTTCCTTCATCAAAGAAATTATATCTCCTTGAGAAAAAAGAGAAATAGAAGGTTTTCTGAAATAATCTTTTTCAGGATCAAAGGATTTTATTTCATATTTTCCTTCTTTTAATTCAATTTCTTTTATCTTTATTATTTTTGTAAATCCTTCTTCAATAATTTTTGTAATAAATTCCTCTTCTTTTTCTAAGTCTACTAATTTAAATTTAAATTTTGTTTTTTCAACTTTTGCAGATTTCATTTGGCTAGCAATAAATCTTTTAAAAATTAAATCATAGAGTAATAAATGATCTTTAGTAATTTTAATTGGTAATTGCAATAGTTTTAATCTAAGCAATTCAATTAATCTTTCAGAATCTATAGGTTTTGTAGGTCTTATACATTCATGAGCACCTTCTTTCTCCCAACTCCTTGGATAAAAAATTTTTTCTTCAAAATTTTGAATAATATATTCTTTAGCTATATTTATTCCAAATGAAGAAACTGTAGTAGAATCTGTTCTATGATAAGTTATTAAACCGCTTTCGAACAATTCTTGAGCTATTTTCATTGTTTTATTAGAATCAAACTTTAAAATATTTGAAGCATCTTTTAATAAAGTATCGGTAGTGTATGGTGGCAATGGATTTAAAATTTCTTCTTTAACTTCAACAACTTTAACTTCAACATATGGATAATTTGTAATTTTTTCGAAAAAATTTTCTTTCTCTTCTTTCTTTAATTTTTTGGATTCAAAAATAATTTTAATATTATCGAATTTTATTCTTAAATAGTCTTTTATACTATTTTTACTTTCTTCTGTTCTTTGAATTATCCAACCTAGAACTGGAGTTTGAACTCTACCTGCAGACAATGTTTTTCTATTAAACTTTTTTTGAACTTTTTGGCTTAATTCAAAACCAAACCATCTATCTTCGATTCTTCTAACGATTTGAGATTTAACTAAGTTTAAATTTATTTCTCTAGGATTATTCATTGCATTTCTAATAGCTCTATATGTTATTTCGTGAAATTCTAGTCTTTTAATTTTCTTAATAAAAAATCTTAAGAAATTTGCTATATCAAATCCTATCTTTTCTCCTTCTGCATCAGGATCAGTTGCTATTAGTATTTCATCTACTTCTAAACTTAAATCTCTTAGAACATTTAAAATATTAATCTTATCTAATAGCTTTTCATTATCTTTTGGACAAAAAGAAATATTATCTGTATATTGAGAATTACATTTTGGACAAATCTTTATAGTTCCGTATATTGGAATAAAGTTATTATCTTTGGCTAGAACTCCGTGAAATCCTTCTTTTGTTACTAAATCGAAAACATGTCCTATACTAGCTGTTATTAGCAGTATATAATCGCCAGTTGAAACTTCATAAACTCTTATACCATCTATATCTCTAATCGCTGGTGTTCCAAAGAATTTTGCGATTGTTTTCGCTTTTGTGGGACTTTCAACAATCAATAAACCTATTTTTAATAATTCTTTTAGCTTTTTTATCTCTAATTTTCCTTCTTTTATTTTTCTTATTAATTCTCTATCCTTGTCGATCTCATTTAAAATTTTTTCTAAGTTAATATCCTTTATATTTTTGAATTCTGCCTTCTCATCAAACCATTTAATTTTTTCTTTTAAACTATTGAATGCTTTTTCTTCATCAATCAAAACTAAGCTTAAACCTTTTGAAATGCCTCCAGCATACAATCTGCTTGTTCTTCCGCTTGCTTGAATATATGCTTGAACATCAGCAATTACAAAATAAAACTCTTCTTTATTTTCTTCAAAAACAAGCTTTTTACTATTTTTTAATTTTTCTATAAAACTTTTATCATTTAACAAATTTTTTATAAACTCATAACTTTCTTTTAAAACTTGTCTACAATATTCTAAAAATCCTTCTAATTTTTTGTTTTGATTAATAGCTTCTACTACAATTTTTGCATTCTCTTCACTTAAACTTCCTATCTTTCTTAATTTGTTTATAATTAAATCTAGCTTATCTTTTTCCTCTTCTCTTTCTAAATATTCTCTTAAGTGTAATAGTAGCATTATTATTTTTCCAGGTCTAAATTCAGAAAGGTCAATTCTAATTTTAAATTTTGGTACTCCAGCAAAAATTGCATATCTTATCACTTCTGGTAAATCTATTCCTCTAGCTAGGGGACTTCTATAAGAAGCAATTCCAATCAATACTTGTATATTTCCATAAATAAAATCATTAATTATTGATAATTTTGTTTTTTCTAGACTTTTTGCATTTATTCCTTTCGAATTTAAAAACTCTTCTAATTTTTTTGCATATTCAATTCCTCTATCCATAGGAACAAAAATTAAACCTCCGCTACCAAATTTTTTAACATATTCATATACTTTTTCTTCAATATTTTTTTCGAATTCATAGACATCTTCTACATTTCTTATTCCTTCTATTCTTGTTCCAATTTGAAAGTTTAGTAATTCGTTAAATAACATTACTCTTCTTGTTCTTGCTCTCATAGAAGCTCCGCTTACAATTAAAATTTTATTTATTGGTAGAGAATTTTTAATAATTTTTTTGTTTTCTTCTATCTTTTCTTCTATTCTTTTTCTTTCTTCTTCAGATGCGAAAATTAAACTTCTCTTCAATTCTACATTTTCCAGTGCTTTTTCTATAATTTCATCACTAAATCCTAAGAGATTTAAAACCTTATTTATATTTTTAGAAGCTTTTAGAAATGAATCAACATCATCGACGAGAATTACATCAAAAGGAATATCTTTTATTAATTCAAATTTTTTGGCTAAAAACATATTAGTAGTTATAAGAATTTGAAAATCTCTATTTTTTAGTTTTTCTAAATTTTCTTCTTTATCTTTCTTCTTTTGAAGAGAATGAAAAGCTATAATATTTGTTTGAAGATTTAAAACATCTTTAAATTTTTTAAATTTTTCAAAAATCTGAGAGACTAATAAACTAGTTGGAAGTAGGAAATAAATTCTTTTCTTAAATTTTGTAGCTAAATATAAAGATAAAATTATTAGAAATGTTGTTTTTCCTGTTCCTGTAGGAGCCATTATTGCAAAAGATTGATTTTTAAAAACTCTTATTGTCCACATTCTTTGAGCATTCCAGGGAGAAGAATTTATTGCTTTTTTAAAAAAATTTAAAAAGTCGTTTACTTTTTTAATAAGTTTATAATATTTATTATATTCTTTTAGCATATAATTTCTTCTAAGCAGTTTGATGACTTCTTTATAAAATTTAATACTTCCTGGTTTTATTTTTTTAATATTTTCTGGAATAATCGGTAAGCATTTTTCACAGGGTAAACTATATAATATCCTTTCATATGAAATTTTTCCACCACAATTTGGGCATGTATTTTCATATATTAACATAAAAATTATCTATATTTCCATTTGGGAAATTTCTTTTTTATTCTATCCTCTGGTCTACCAATTAATATATCTCCCAAAACTTTCACTTTTTTATTATTATCTAATTCGAAAAGAAAAATTGTTGATTTCTTTGGAACTATTTTTCTTTTTTTATTTTTTTTCTCAATTATAATTGTATTGTATGTCTCATCTACAACAATTCCCTTTATTTTTTTTAAACTTTTATTTTTAGAATCTAAAATTTTTACTTTTAATCCAATTAATTCATGCCTTACTAGGTTATATTCATTTCTAACCATTATAAAATTTAAATTTTTATACTATAAACATTATTTAATGAAGTTTCCAAAGGAAATTAGAATATATTGTAAGTATTGTAAAAAACATACTTTACATACTGTTGAAATTTCGAAAAAGAGGCCAAGAAGAACTTTATCGCATGGTCAGCGAAGATTTTTAAGAAAAATGAAAGGATATGGAAGTTTTCCTAAAGAAAATCCAAAAGGAAGAGAAAAGAGTGTTAAAAAGGTCGATTTAAAATTTAAATGTAAAGAGTGTGGAAAGAAACATTCCCATGGAAAAGGTTTTAGAATTAAAAAGATAGAATTAAAAAGTTAAATGGCTGGCAAATTTTTAAGAGTAATTTGCTTAAAATGTAGAAATGAACAAATTATATTTGAAAAAGCTAGCACAATTGTTAAATGTTTAAATTGTGGTCAAATTATTGCTAAACCAACTGGTGGAAAAGCTAAGTTAGAAAAAGTAGAAGTTATTGAAGAAATAGAATAGATAAAATTATGCAATATTTTATGGAAGAAATAGAAGAAATAATAACTTTTGAATATATTAGAGAAGCTTATACTGCTGAAAAGAGTGAAAATAAGTTATCCAAATTACCAAACGATTTTTTCAAAAAAGTAGATAATTATTTAAAAATGAAAGAAGAAATATTTAGAAATACTCAAGACGAAAAAGTTAAGTATGAATTAAAAAACGCTAAAAGAATGGTAGACGAAATAATTTTATTAAGATTGAAAAAGATAATTGATGCAGTTTTTGTATTTTTAAAAAGCGGAAGTTTACCTTCTAATATGTTACCGCAAGAAGAAGAACTTTTTTTCAAAATTATAGATTTAGTAAAAGATTTAAAGAAAAATTTATTTGAATCTAAAGAGATAGCAAAAACAGATGAATCAAATAAGAGTTTGAATTTATCGGAGAATAAGAAAGATGAAAATAAAATAGAAATTAGTGAACAAAAAGGTGAAAGAAAAGAAAAAGATATTATAAAAGTTAAAGTTCTCGTCGAAATTCCAAAATTTATTGGGCCTGATGGAAATTGGTATGGACCATACGAAAAAGGAAGTGTTATAGAATTGAAAAAAGAAATTGCAGACTTTTTAATTGATGCAGGATTTGTATCTATAAGCTATTCTTAACTTATCTTATTCACTAAAAAATATATATTTTTTTAATGTACAATAATTATTAAATTATGGATGTTAATAAAATTGTAAATTTTAAATTAAAACTAATAGTTTTATTTTTATCTTTAATGTTTTATTCATCATTGGTTTTTTCGGAAGAGGTTACAGAAGCTGCAGGTATTTTAGAAATTATTATTGCAGTATTGCCAGTTATATTGGTTGTTCTAATTTTACTTTATTTAGGTGGTCTTTTAAAATTTGGAAAATTGGGAGCACCTCGACCTGTTATTATATATTCAGCGATTATAATTATAATCTTTATACTGCCAATATTACAAAAGTTTGGAGTTATACATATATTTCCAGACAATCCAGACGAAATATTTAATAGAAAGGAGTTTGAAGGATTTAAGCAATATAAATTACCACAAGGAGTATGTAGAGTATTTCTTTCTTTAAATATTAGTGAAGGCGTTTCCTGTTATATGCCAGCATTTATATACTTCTTTTTATTACCATTCGTTGCAATATATGCAATTACATGGGCATTTTTAAAACAAATTAAAATTTTTGAAGGTCTAGGTAGAAACTTAGAAGGGTTGTTTGCATTTATTATAGCTTTTATGACACTTCCTATGGGTACTTTTATTTTATTAGTAGCATTTTGGTTTAGTGTTATGGGTGCATTTTCAGTAGCTGTTTTTGTAGTGATGTTTTTGGCTGGTGTGTTTTTAAGAGGTTTAGGATTCGTAGAGGAAAAGCACCTTGAATATATTGGAAAAAGAGCTAGGGATGAATACTTAAGAAAAGTACATAATGCAGCAAGATTAGCAATAGACAGAATTAATAGAGCTAGTGATGTAGACGAAATAATAAGAGCTGTATATCAATTTATTGAAAAGACTGGACATGATGTAGATTTTAGTAAAATCGATGAAATTAGAAAGAAATCTAATTTAGAAGATGCAAAGAAAGCGGCAACAAGTTTGATAGAGGAGCTAGCTTCTAAAACAGGTTAATAAATTCTTTCCATAATTCTTTCTTCCCATCTTCTATAAATTTCATTCGAATCTAATTTTCCAATTTCGTTTTTTACTTCTTCGGAGACTAAATTAAACAGTTCATTACTAAATACAACAAACTCAGCCTCTAGAAGTTCTGGTTTTTTAAATTCTTCACTTAATTCAACTAATCTTTGTTTTATTTTTGCTCTAAGTAGAATATTACTCCATACTAAATCCCAATTTCCATAAAATTCTGGAATTCTTTTTGAAATCTCTCTTATAACAAAGCTTTCCCCATTAATTAGTGTTTGAGTTGGTAATAGGGTATCTTCTTTTGCATTATAAATCATTAATGGAGCAAATGCATTTTCAGCTAATGGATCTTCTTCCCAATGTTTTTTAACTTCAACGACTTCAACAACTCTTTTATATCTTCTTAATCCATCTGCAGATTTTAAATTTGCAGAAATTATTATTAAATCTACCGCTTTAAAACTTGTCTTAGGAACTTTTAGATCATTAACAACTCTATCGAAAACTCCATATGCAGATTCTCCATGAATTGTTCCAGCAACACTATGTGCCAATGCACCAACTCTCATCGCTTCAAAAAGTGTTAATGCTTCTGTAGATCTAATTTCTCCAATTATTAATGCACTATCTCCCAATCTTAGTGCAGTTCTTAAAGCTTCTTCAGCAGGTAATTCGCTTTCTACTTTTGTTATTACACTTCTAGATTTTAATCTTTCGATATTAAATCCTAATTCTCTCATTTGTGGCACAGGTAATTCTAAAGTATCTTCAATAACAATTATTCTATATTTTCTAGGAATTTCTAACATTATTGCTCCCAATAGACTAGTTTTTCCTGAACCTCTTCCACCAGCAACTAAAAAACTTCTTCCACCAGCAACTATAAAATTCATTAATCCAGCAAACAAAGGATTAATTGCTTTCTTTTTTATTAATAATGGTAAAGTCCATGGTCTGTCTCTATGTCTTCTAAAGGCAAACGATAAACCTTCTGGATTTAAACTTCTTGAAGTAATTGCTACTCTAGCTTTTCCCTCTGGTATTGATAACTCAGCGTCTAAAACTGGATTAGCTTCATCTAATGGTCTTCCAGAATATAATCTAAACTTAGTCGCCCAATTTTCAGCTTCGATAGGAGAAATTACTATATTTGTTTCACATTCTTCATAATTTGCGTGCTGAACAAAAATTGGAAGCATTCCTATTGGTGCATTAACATAGATATCTGTAATATTTTCATCTGCTAGAATTCTTTCTAAAATTCCAAAGCCTACAGTATATCTAACTAGAATATCTGCCAATTCTTTCATTCTTTTTTCTGGAATTGGTATGTTTAATTCTTGTGAAACTCTTTTAATTAAATCTAATTCTAAATTATAAAATGCTTCTCTCGTCTTTTGAAAATCTTTTAGTTCAGCTTCACTTGGTCTATGCTCTGCTAAATATTCTCTAACTTTTTCTAAAACCTTTATTTCATCGCTTGTTAATAAAAATTCTGGTGCATATAAAACGTATACATATCTAACTTTATTCGGAACTTTATAAATTTCAACTTTTATATTTTTAAATTCATATTCTTCAACTTTTATTGAATTTTTTGGTAATGTTAAATAAAATTTTGTTTCCATGAAGATTGGTCTTATTATTGGGGAAAAAATCTCTCTATAAATTCTTCTATCTCCAGGCCTATATAAATAATTCTCTTCTATTTCTTTTTCTCTCAATTTTTTTATTATATAGAGTTTTTCTAATTCTTCTAGTATAGGATTTATATGATTTTCAACAAAACTCTTCAAAATATAATCTTTGCTTCTTATTGAAATAAATTCTAATCTATCTTTTAACGAAATAAGTTTTTTATAACTTTCAATACAATCTGATTTTATGTTTTCAACTATTTCGTTAAGAAGATTAAAATAATTTGAGAGTTTTCTAAAAAATTTAATTTCTTCTGGAAACGCTGTTAATAATTTTTTTGAATGTATATTTTCATAGCAATTGGCAATTTCCTTCAATATCTTTGTTTGATTATAATCATACTCTAATTCTCTTTCACCAACAATTAAAATTTCTACAATATTTTTATTTGCGATTAGACTTTCTATAACTAATTTCATTGTTTCTCTTCCATCTTCAATTGTTATTAAATCATTCCAACCAGCTCTTAAATCTATATATAATTTGTTTTCTCTTATGTTGATTTCCATAAATATATATTCTTAATGATAAACAATTATGGTAGAAAGGATAACTTCTCAGGATCAAAAAATAATAAATATTCTTAATGACATGAATTTATATTTAAAGTTTTTAGAACAAAGAATTATTAAATTAGAATTGGAGTTAAAAACTTTGAACGAAAATTTTGAAAAATATAGAAAAACAGTTATAGAAGAAATAGATAAATTTAAGAAAGAAAATTTGTTTCTTAAAGATTTAATAGATTCTTTGAACTTAGAAATAGAAAAGATAAAGTTAGAATTGAAGAAAAAAGCAGATTTAGCTGAAGTTAAGGAGATAAAAGAGTTACTTAATCTTTTTAATCCATTAAAGTCAACTTTTGTAACAAAAGAAGAAGTCAAAAGAATTGTAAACGAATTAATAAATATTAAAAAAGAATAAATTTATTATGGTTTTATTCGGTAGTAAAAAAGAAAAAAAAGAAGGTAGGGGAGAAATTCCAACAGAAAAAGTCAAAAATTTTTTAAATAAAGGGTTTAGTGAAATAGAGATTATTGATATTTTAAGAAAGGAAGGATATTCGCCAGAAGAAATCGATAAAGCACTTATGCAAGCTTCTATCGAAATAAAATCTTCTCAATTATTTCAATCTTCTCAATTTCAGATTTCTCAACCTCAATCTCAACCCCAATCTCCTCCTCAAACTCCTCAACCACCTCAACAATCTCCCTTACAAACTCAAATAGTTGAAACTAAACAAGCTCAACCTACAAGTATACAAAACGAAATTAAAGAAAGTTTTGAAGAATCTCAAATAGATTATATAAGTTTACAAGAATATATAGATTATTTGTTAAGATCAAAGACTCAAGAAATAAATAAAAGATTGATGGAAATAAATTTAAAGTTTAAAGAACTCGAAGAAAGAGTTTTAGGCTTAAAGGAGGAAATTGAATCTGTATCAAAAGGTACGAAAGAAGATTTAAACAAGATTTTAAATGAAATAAGATTAAATAGAGATAATATAAATGATTTATCGATAAAGGTTGAAACTTTAAATAAAACTTTAAAAGAACTTCTACCATCTTTAATAGAAAGCGTAAGATTATTAAGTGAAATAATTCAAAAACTCAAATCATAATGAATACTTTAGAAGAAATAATAAGAAACACTCTAATAGATACTGGAATAATAACTTTTATTGTTCCTTCGTTATTATTTATGACTTTAGTTTATGTTTTTCTAACTCGATCAAAAATTGTTGAATCAAAAACGATAGCTGGAATAATTTCTTTTTCAGTTTTTTTATTGGTATTAATTTTTCCAATAATATCTGGAATTAATATTTCAATATTTCTTTCAACTTTTTTTGTTCAAATGTTTTTTCTCGCTTTAATTCTTTTAATAGGTTTTGCAGTTTCTTCTATATTTTATCCGGATTTTTCGAAAGTTTTAGAGAAATTTCAAAGAAGTAGAAGTATGGTAGTAGCTATGATTGTATTAGCAATAGTAATTTTTGTTACTAGTGGAATGCTATCTTTTCTAATTTCAACATTAGGAGGACCTTCTATTGCTTATGAAAAATTTGAAGGAAATGTAGCACCAACTGAATTTACATTTACTCTAGCTGTTTTAGTTTTGTTAGTTATATTTGCAGTTATATTAGTTGCTGCTGGAAGATTAATTGGTAGAGAATGAGCGATCCAATTACAGAATTAATTTTAACTCTTCAGAATTTAGGTTTTTTTAAATTTATTATTCCATTTATTTTAACGTCTGCAGTTTTTTATGGATTATTAAGAAAAAGTAAAATATTTGGAGATCCAAAAGAAAATATTGCCATAAATGCTACTATTGCTATATCTGCAGCTTTTTTAGTTTCTGCCGCCCCTATAATAGCTGGAATTGATATAACTTCTTATCTTTCTGGCTTCTTAATCTATATAACATTTGTAACTGTTGCAATAATTGCAATTTCTTTTATTCCATTTATTTTTAAACCTTCAATAGAAGAACTTGGAGCAACAATTAATAAAAAAACTTTTCTAATAATGTTTTTCATCACTCTTATAATTTTTATTATTATTGGCCTATTAATTTTTAGAAATTTAAACTTTATACTTCCTCAAATAGCTTCAGAAGAGTTTTATGCGACCCTAGGTTTAATAATATTTCTTGTAATATTTTCAATAGTAATATACTTCTCTTTACGGCCAACAAAAACTAGTTAAAAATATTTTTCCGATATAAGTTCTAAGCTTTCTTTCTCAATGCTAGATAATTGAGACAACAAGACTATTATAGAAGGTATTTCTATTTCTAATTCTTTTAATCTTTTAATTTTTCCAAAATAAACTTTTTCATCTTTAAAACCAACTTTACTTGCTATTAAAACTAAATCATCTTCGTTTATTACATTTTCTTTAAATTCATGTTCTAATTCGATTAAAAAGTTTAAAGCATCTTTAGGTTTCAAAATTTCATTTTTTTCTACATCAATATCTAATAGACAAATCGTATGTAATTTGTTTTCTTTATTAATTTTTATATAATTATAAATGCTTTTTGGTAGTTCTGAAATCTTTGATTTAAGGGGTATAGTTATTATTTTACCAATTTTATAACAACTTATTCCAAATGAAAAGATTGAACAAAAAGAGCAAGAAGAATGAATTATTTCGACTTTTATATTATTTTTTATTGCCTCATTTTTTAAAAAAATATGCGTAGTTGCGAAGAATGGTTCGCCAAAAGTTAATATACAAACATTTTTTTCTTTTGCAATTTCTAAAATTCTTTTATAATTTTCTTCTAAATCATATCTATTTAAAACAAAAATTTTTTTCTCTATAAATTTTTCTATTTCTTCTATGGAACTTTCAAACAAATTGGTATAATTTTCTAAAAAAATTATATCTGAATTTTTTATTACTTCCAAACCTCTAATACTTATATCTTTTATGTTTGCAATACCCAACCCAACAAAGTATAATGTCATATTGAAATAATTTTTATTTTATCGTTATCAATTTTTAAAGCGCTTGCTTTTTCGTTTCCATAATACCCTTTCATTGAAAAAACTGTGATTACTTTATTATTATGATTATATTTTACTCCATTGCATGGCTCATGACTTCTTATTACTAATTTCAACTTATTATCTTCTAAGAATCTGTTCGTTATGTTGTAACCAAATAAATAACCAATTCCTCTATAGGAAGGTATAAAACCTTCTATTTCATAAGGGTCATTCCATAATAATTGATTCCAAATAGAAATTGTTTGTTTTTCAATATCTTCGATTTTTATTCTTTCAATTGGAATTCCACCATGTACAAAGAAAAAATGTTCGTTATAAGCTGCTAAACTTAATTTATTCCAAAAATTTTTAATTTCTTGATATATCTCTAATGCTTTGTTTCCGAATCTCGCTAGTAATTGTCTTGGTAAATCGTGAGGAGAAACTATATATTTTTCGAAAAATTCATGATTACCTCTTAAAAGAATAATTTTATCTTTAAATTCATATTTTAATCTTAATATTGTATAGTAGACATCAACTTGGTAATTTCCCCTATCTCCATAATCTCCTAAAAAAATTATTGTTTCGTCTTCAACAAATTTTAATAAACTCATTAAGGAATCATAATCTCCATGCAAATCGCCTATAACAAATAGTTTCTTATTTTTAATCCTTTCAACAATGTTTTGTTTTTTAATATTAGTTATAAGATCTAAAAATTCTTTAAAAGTTATCTTTCCAAAATTTTTATCTATCTCATTTAAAATTTCTTTAATTTCGCTCATAAAAATAGTAAAATAAATTTTGTTACTATTTATTGAAAAGTCTATATTTTAAACCTTCTTTAATAATCCAAAAAGCAACACCAAAGACTATTTTTAAACCTCTTAATATTCTACTCTTTCTATGATATTTAACTGTTACAGGCACAAAACCTAATTTTAAATTGTTTTTTATGCATTCCTTTAGAATCTTTGCTTCAATAATATATCCACCACCTAAAACTTTCTTAAGAATTTTTGCTGCTTCAAGTTTCATCGCCATATACCCATTACCTAAATCTCTGATATATTTGCCGAAAAATAGGAAAAATAGAAAGCTCCAAAAATAATTTCCAAGCTTATGTCTAAAAGGAACATCTTTCCAACTTCTATATCCTTTGGCTAAATCAAATCCTTCTTCTAATTTTTTAATTAATCTGGGAGCTTCCTCTGGTAAGTGTTGTAAATCTGCATCTATCAAAATTATATATTTCGTATTGGGTAAATTTTCAATTACATATTCGATTCCTGTTCTTATAGCAAATCCTTTTCCTTTATTTTTTTTATGTTTAATAACTATTGCTCCACTTTTTTTTGCTATTTCATAAGTTTTATCTCTACTACCATCGTCAACTACTATCACTTCAAAATTTAGTTTTTTTAATCTTTTCACAACTTCATCTATTGTTTTTTCCTCATTAAATGCAGGAACTATTGCTACTTTCATATTTATTTGATAACTATCCTTATATCTTCTTTCTTTAATGTTTTCCTTTTTGAATTTATCATAATTTCTTTTGCCATTTCTAAAATATTTCTTGAATACTCTTCGATAAAAAATTGCAATTCTTCGATCGCGTCTTTTGATAATCTTCTAACTTTTAATTCTTTTGCGAGTCTTTTTAATGTATTTATAGGAAATTTCTTCATAAATTATGGAAGATTTTATAATTAAAGTATTCTTAGTAACAATTCTCAGCGGATTAATTGGAATTGAAAGAGAAATAAGACATAAGGCTGCTGGAATAAGAACTCATATATTAGTTGGATTAGCCGCATTTATTTTTACGTATTTTTCTATATTATATTTTGGTAATACTGAAGCGGCGAGAATTATAGCAAATATTTTAGTCGGAATGGGATTTATAGGAGCGGGAGTTATAATTAAAGAAGAGAATTCTAAAAAAGTCGTTGGAATAACTACCGCAGCTTCTTTGTGGTTTACTGCTTCTATAGGAATTTTAGTAGGTTTAAATTTTTTAATCGAAGCTCTTGTTTTATCTATAATAGGCTTTTTTGTTTTAGCTTCTAAAGAAATTTATTTAATTTTTACTAGGAAATATTATAAATGGTAGTTAGATTTAAGAAAAAAAGGAGGAGGGGAGAAAGGACTTATCATGGTAGACATGGATATCCAAGAGGCGGAGGAAATAGGGGAGGAAGAGGTAGATCTGGAAAATTTGATCACAAATTAATGCATTTTTTAAAATATGAGAGAGTTGAACAAAAAGGTTTTAAATATCCGCTAAGAAGGGAGAAGAAAATTATAAATTTACAACATCTTTCAAATTTAATTGATAGGTTAATTTTAAATGGAGAAATAAATGAAAATAATATAGAAATAGATTTAAATAAATTTGGTTATGAAAAATTAGTTTCAAAAGGCGAAATCAATAAAAGAATTATTGTAAAAGTAAAAAGTGCAACAAAAAGAGCTATTGAAAAGATAGAAAAACTGGGAGGTAAAGTTATTCTATCTTAAATTATGAAAAAATTATGAAGATAGATATAGAAAAGTTATCTTCATATCTTCCATCTGTAGAAAAATTAAAAAGGCGTTTATCCTTTAGAGAGAAATTAAAGTGGATATTGATTATTTTATCTGTATACTTTTTTCTTTATCATATTCCATTAATCGGAATTCTTCCAATTTATCAAAATCCAAATCCTTTAGTTGTCTTATATTCTACATTAACTGGTGCAAATATTGGAAGTATATTAACTTTAGGTATTGCTCCAATTATAACTGCTTCTATTATAGTTCAAATTTTAGTTGCTTCAAAAATTATAAATTGGGATATTAGAGAACCAGAAGATAGAAAAAAAATTACAGCGCTTAAAAGATTAATGATTATTCTTTTTATTTTTGTGGAGGGATTTGTTTTTACTCTTTCTTTGGGCAATTTTTTTCCAATAAAAGAGGGTTTTGAGGGTTTAATTTTTTTACAAATTGTTTTAGGGGGATTTATATCTTTTCTTTTGGCTGATTCTTTAGATAAAGTTGGTGTTGGAGGTATAAACTCGATAATTTTAGCTGGAATAATCTCATCGTTATTCGTAAATTTATTTAGTCCATTTTCTATTTCAAAAGATGGTAGTTATATTCTATGGTTTCAAGAAGAAAATGCATATCCTATTGGAAAAGCAATTTCTTTATTTGTGGCAATGCAGAGAAACGATTTTGAAATGTTTGCTATGAGTTTTATTTCTTTGGTTTCAACATTTTTGTTAATTCTTTTTACTGTTTATATTCTAAGATCTGTAATAGAAATTCCTTTTCTTCATTTTCAAATTAGAGGTTTTGGAAGACCTTTAGAATTTAGTTTATTTTATACCTCTGTATTACCAATTATTTTTGGTACGGCAATATTAGCAAATTTAAATTTAATGTTTTTAGCTTCTGCTACGACATATATAGATGAGTATAGGTGTGGAATTTTTGGATGTTTTGATGCTAACAATAATCCAATAAGCGGAGTTGCCTATTATCTATCTCCTCCTAGAGATTTAATTTTTGAGTTACTTGTTTTGAAGAATAATGAAAAATTATATAATGAGATTATAAGATTAATAACATTCTTTCTATTTTTTACTCTTATTTTGGTTATATTTTCTCGGATTTGGGCCTATACAGCAGGAATGGATCCGCAATCTATTGCGGAAAATTTAACCTACTATGGATTTGGAATTAGTGGCTATAGAACTGATGAAAGAATTGTAAAGGATGTTTTAGATAGGTACATTCCTTATTTAACAGTTTTGAGTGGAATTTTTGGTGCCTTAATAGCTACTTTAGCCGATATTAGTGGAAGTGTCTTAGTCTCAACATCTTTAATAATTTTAGTTTCTGCATCCTATAACTATCTACTATTGTTCAAAAGAGAAAAAAGTGAAGATATACCAAATATAATTAAAAAGTTTTTAGAATGAGCTTTTTAATAGTTTTGATATTTGCAGTTTTTTATTCATTTTTATCTAGTATTATTGATCTTCTTGCTAAAAAAGATGAAAAAGTCCAAAAAATAGCTAAAAAAATTGAAAACTATTTAAAGAAAAACTTAAAAGAAAAAGTTTTTGAAAATTATCTCAAACTTCTTGATAGTATGAAAAAGTATATTATTTTAAATATTTTTATAGGAGTTCTTGTGTTTCTAATTCTTTTGTTTCTATTGAACAATACTCAAATATGGATACCATTTTTAAATATATCAATCAGTTGGTTTTGGATCTATATAATTCTTTACTTAATCTTTAAATATTTTTTTGAACTAATTTTTAAAGCATGGGGAAAGAAGTAAAAGTATATGGATTTGTTAGGTGTGCAAATTGCAAGGGAATAATACATGGAGTTCCTAGAGCTCATAAATTAAGAAAACTGTCACTATCTAAAAAAAGAGTTGAAAGAATATATGGTGGTTATTTATGTTCAAAATGTACTAGAGAAACTATTAAAGAAAAAATAAGGAAAGAATTTAAATTAGTATGAACAAACTATTAGTTCCAAGAAAAGTTTACTTGAAGTATTTTTTGCCTCTAGGAAAAGGGAAGAATGATTTAATGAAGAGATTTATTTATAAAGAATTACCCAATGGAAATGTTATCTTAAACATTAAAGAAATAGATAGAAGAATAAGAATGTTGGCTAAATATTTAGTTAATAAAGATGTAATGATAATAAACAGAAATAAAAAATATTTTTATGCTTTAAAAAAATTTGAAGAAATAACGGGAATAAAGGTATATTTGGGAAGATTTTTACCAGGTACATTTACTAATTATATGAGTAAAAACTTTAAAGAACCAGACGCAATTTTAGTTTTTGATTTAATAAACGATAAACAAGCAGTTAGGGAAGCTTACTATATGAATATTCCGATTTTTGCTTTATGTAATTCTATTTCAAATCCCTCTAAAGTAGATTTTATAATTCCTATAAATAATAAGAGTAGAAAATCAATTGCATTATTTTTATATTTATTAGCTAGAGAAATTCTTTATATTAAAAAAGTGATTAAGGATTACAAAGAATTTAAATATAATATTGAGGATTTTATAGAAAAAAAGATAGTTAATACAAATATAAAAATATAAAACATATCAATAATCTATTACTATTATTATGGTATCTTTACCTTTAATCATTGGTGGTATAGTAGCAGGAATAGGAATACTTTTCGCTTATGGTTATAATAGGATAGTAGCTCTAGAAAAGAGAGTAGAGCAAAGCTGGGCTGATATTGATGTTCATCTAAAAGCGTTAGCAGAAAAAATTCCAAATTTCATAAATGTCTTAAAGTCTCAAGCAAATTTTGAGCAAAAAACTTTACTTCAGATATCAGAATCGTATGGAAAATTGATGTCAGCACTTAGAGGAGTAAATTTTGACGATAAAGTTAAGAGTGCAAACGAATTTTTTGGGGTTTTTATGCCAATCGTATTTCAATTACCTCAGTTTCCTCAACTTCAAACTAACCAAACTTTTAGAGATATGTTTAATGAAATTAAAGTTTCAATCGATAAGGTAGCATATGCACGACAGTTTTATAATCAGGCAGTACAAGAATATAATGTAACGATTATTTCAATACCTTGGATAATAATAGCAAAATTGATGAATAAAAAAGAAAAACCCTACTTTACGCTAGGAGAAGAAAAGAGAAAAGAAATTGAATCAAAATTAGAATCGGGTGATCTCACTCAAGGATTATCTAATATCGTGTAGTGATGGAAATAAACATATTTAGTTGGCAGGAAAAATTAAGAAGAATTTCGAAAATCTCTTTATTTTTTTCTGCTCTTCTTCTCTACTTTTTAATATTTTTTATTGTTTTTTCTTTCTTTTTCGTTATATTCGCTGGAGCTACTGGAGCAATATTTTTTCCTGATGTGTTATCAGAAATAATACCAATACTATCTTTTGAAAGTCTAAAAATTAGTTTAATAGCCTTCTTTATTATAGTTCCACCGGCATTTTACTTTGTTTATTTAAAGCCCTCTTTCATTGTTGATAGAGTTTTAAATGCAGAAAAACCAGATTTGAATAATCCATTACATAAAAAAGCTTTTGATTCTTTTGAGAAAATGAAGATTGCTTTTGGAGTAAGAAATGCTGAACTAAGAATACTTGATTGGAATATTATTAATGCGATGGTTATTACAACAAAAGATAAGTCTTATGTATACATCACAAAAGGTGCATTAGAAAAGCTTGAAATGGAAGAATTAGACGCAGTTTTTGCTCACGAATTTTCTCATGTTGTTCATAAGGATTCTTACTATTTAACTTTGATTTCTGTAGTTGCTGGTTTAACTGTTATTATTTCATACTTTTTAATAAAAATTTATCCGCGAATTCTTATTTCGCTCGCTTTTTCTGCTAGTAGTTCTACTAGCCGCACAGGAAGAGGACGTGGGGGAGGAGGATTGGCTTCTATTGGTATACTTGTTGCATCCGCTATTGTAATTGTTGTAGGTTATATATTAGCGATTATTTCTCCAATTATTCAGAGAAGATTAGCATCATCTGTTTCTAAGAAAAGAGAATTTATGGCAGATTCTAAAGCGGTGTTAGTAACTAAGTATCCTCCTGCTTTAATAAGTGTTTTATCTAAGATATCGAAAGAAATAAACAATCAGCATGAATTCTTCAAATCACAAAACATACCAAAAAATATTAGAATGTTGCTTTTTAATAACTTAGATATTGAAACACATCCTCCCATAGAAGAAAGAATAAGAGTTTTATCTCAAATAGCTAAAATAAATCCAGAATCTATTACTATTAATTCTCAATAATAATATTTGCCCCGGCCGGGATTCGAACCCGGGTCTGCGGCTTTCCTTTCATTAGTCAATCCTTTCTGATCGAAAGGCCGCCATCCTTGGCCACTAGACGACCGGGGCAGATAATTAACATAAATATTTTTAAAGCTTATTAATATTTTCTTATGCAACATAATTTATTAGCAGATGTATTATCAAAGATTAAGAATGCAGAAAGAACAGGTAAAAAAGAGGTAATTATAAAAAGAAGTAAATTAGTAGAGAATGTTTTGAAGGTTATGCAAGAAAACAAATATATTGGAAGATATGAAATAATTCCTGATAATAAGCAAGGATTAATAAGAGTTGAATTAAAAAATAAGATAGTTGATTGTAATGTAATCTCTCCAAGGTTTTCGGTGAAGATAGATGAAATTGAAAAGTATGAAAAAAGATTTTTACCAGCAAAAGGAGTTGGTATACTTATTTTAACAACTTCGAAAGGAGTTATTGATAATAAGAAAGCAAAAGAGTTACACATAGGCGGAAAATTATTGGCATATGTTTACTAACACAAAAACAGAAAAAATATATAAGGAAGAAATTGAGATTCCAGAAGATGTAAAAATAGAAATTAAAGATAATAAAATATTTGTAGAAGGAAAGTTCGGAAAAACTTATAAAGAAATAAAACATACTTCGTTAAATAAAATAATATTTTTTAAAATAGAGGACAACAAGTTTATTGCATATACTTTGAAAACAAGAAAAGAATATATCGCTATGGTTAATACTATAATCGCGCATGTAAGAAATTTAATTGAAGGCGTAACAAAAGGATACGAATATGTTATGAAAATAGTTTATTCACACTTTCCAATAAAAATTGAAATTAAAGAAGGAAAAGTATTTATATATAATTTTTTAGGAGAAAAAAGACCTAGAATTGCAAATATAGTTGGAAATACTAAAGTAGAACTAAAAGAAAATTATCTAATTGTTAGCGGAAATAATATTGAAGAAGTTGGACAAACATGTAATAATATTGAGCAGGCAACAAGAATTTCCAAATGGGATAGAAGAGTTTTTCAAGATGGAATATTTTTGATCGAAAGAAGAAATATTATAAAAGAATGAACCCAAGAAAATTACCAGAATTTAAGAGACAATTAAAAGATTCAGTAAAAAGATTAAAAGGAAAGTGGAGAAAGCCAAGAGGAAAACAAAGTAAGATGAGAATTCATAAAAAAGGTAAACCAAAAGTTGTAAGAATCGGTTACGGGGCACCAAAAGATTTAAAGTATAAAAATAGGGCAGGTTTTTATGAAATTTTAATAGAAAGTATAAATGATTTAGAAAAAATCAAAAATTTAGATAGAAATCTATATGCAATAAGAATTTCTTCTAAAGTAGGAAAGAAAAAAAGAATTGAAATAGAAAATAAAATAAAAGAACTTGGTTTTAAAATTTTAAATCCTAAATATGTTACTTCCTAATCACATTGGAATAATTCCAGATGGTAATAGAAGATGGGCAAGAAAAAGAGGATTAGCTCCTTATATAGGTCATTGGTATGGTACAAAAAAATTGGAAGAAATATGTAAATTTATCTTTGAATTAGGAATAAAAAAATTAAGCATATATGCCTTATCTACCGAAAATTTAAAAAATAGAAAAGAAGAAGAAATAAACGAGTTAATTAAAATTTTTAAGACATATTTTAGAAAATGGTTAAAAGGAGAGTTCGAGGAAATTGATATTTATGAAGTTAGGATAAACTTTTTTGGAAACTTTTTTATTTTACCAAAATCGTTAGTAAAACTAATGAAAAAAATAATGCAAAAAACTTCAAAATATAATAAAAGGATTTTAAATATTCTTATTGCATATGGTGGTACTTATGAAATATTAAGAGCTGTTAAAGAAATGATAAAAAGAAAAGTAAAAATTGAAGAAATCGATGAGAAAGAAATAAAGAGATATTTGTTTGTAAAAGATGATGTTGATTTAATAATAAGAACTGGTGGCTATTCAAGATTATCAAATTTTTTACCTTTACAATCTACATATGCCGAAATTTATGTAATAAGAAAACTTTGGCCTGATATTACTAAAAAAGATATTTTAGATGCAATTAAGTGGTATACTAGAATTCAAAGAAATTTTGGTAGATGATAATTATTATAGGTGCAGGAATTTCTGGTTTAAGTTTATCCTATTTCTTATCTTCTTTTGGAATAAAAAATTTAGTAATAGAAGTGAAAAAAGATGTTGGGATTAAACATAGAAGTACTTGTTTAGTTTCTTCGAAAATTTTTAGATTATTAAAATTTTTAGATAGAAATATAATTTTGAAAAATTATAGAGTTGCAAATTTTTGGTATGAAAATAAAAAAATATTTAGTGTAAAGAGTAAAAAAGAAATGTTTTTATTAGATTATTTACAATTAGAAAAAGAAATATTCAATAATATCGATAAGACATTTTCTAATTTTTTGTTTGGTGAAACTGTTTTAGATGTTGATTTTGACAAAAACATTTTAATTACAAACAAAAGAGAAATTAAATTTGAATATATTATAGATGCTACAGGGACTTTTTCTTTTTTAGCAAATAAGTTTAATTTGTTTAAATTTAAGAAAATATTTAATTCTTTTGAGATTTTAGCTATTACAAAAAAGAAATTTGAGGATATTAATATATTTTTTGATAAAAAAATTTCAAAAACTAAATTTGGTTGGTACATAGATTTAAATGGAAAATCACTTATTGGATTAATTGATCAGAAGTTGGATTTTCAAAAATTTTCAAATTTTATTAAAAAATTCAAAATTGTAAAAACATATTATTCATATTCTCATCCTATATTATATTGCGAATTAAAGAAATTACAGTTAAAAAATAGTTTAATCATAGGAGAGGCTGCTGGTCTAATAAAACCATTTAGTTTAGGTGGAATAACTTATGGAATAATTTCTTCATACATAGCGGCTAAAACAATTAAGAATAATGAGATAGAAAAGTATGAAAATAAAATAAGAAAAATCTTTTTAAAGCCAATAATTTTAGGTAAATTTGCGGATAAAGTATTAAAATATAAAGTTTTTTTACAAACTATTTATTTTTTAAAATTGAACAACTTATCTAATTTTTTAGATCCTGACTTTATGAATATAAACATTTAACTCCTCTACATTCGTAAAATATTTGTTTATCTCTAAAACCTTCGCAAATACCAGCTACTATTATTGTTATTTGTGTTTTATCGCATTCAAATTCTACTTTTTCAGTTATAATACTTCCAACATCTAAAACATTTATCATTTTTGTAAGATTTTTTCCATTATCTAAACAAATAAAATCTATAGTTACGTTTTCAGTTCTTTTTCCAGCTCTATGTTGCAAAACACAAGTATTTATGTGAGTATTATTGTGATTACACTTTAGTTCAATTGTATTCATACAAATATCGGGAATATTTGATGTTTGAGAGGAAATGTAAGAATTAAAAAAATACCATAAAAAAATAGCAATTCCGACAGTTATTACTACTAATAAAACGGTAGCTATTAGTGGGCTAATTCCTTTCATAAAAATAATTTCTTATTTTTACTTAAATTTAAAATTTAAATATATATAGTCGAAACAAAAGTATAAATACATTTACATAAAATATATATGGGAGAAAATAAAAAGAGTATAGTTTTAAATCATTTTTTGTCTCCAAAATATTCAATACTTTCAGAGAACGAAAAAGAGGAATTACTAAGAAAATATAACGTTAAATTGTCTCAACTACCAAAAATATTTGTTGATGATCCTGTAGTTAAGACTCTAGGAGCAAAAGTCGGTGATATAATAAAAATAGAAAGAAATATATTAGGAATAAGATCAATATATTATAGAGTAGTTGTAGAAAAATGAACCAAAATTTATTAGTTACATTACTTTTGAAGTCCTACATAGAAGAAAATGGATTAGTTAAGTATCAAATAGATTCGTATAATGATTTCGTAACTAGAAGATTTCCGAAGCTAGTTAAAAGCGTTGGAACAGTTAAGCCAGACATTCCAGAATTAGGAGATATAAAAATTCATTTTATAGATGCTAGAGTTAATAGTTATCCAACATTCGTAGAAGCAGATGGAGTTGTAAGAGGGGAAAACAATCCATTATTACCATATGAAGCAAGAATAAGAGGTTTAACTTATTCTACTCCAATATATTTAAAAGTTATTACAGAAGTAGGTGGAATTAAAAGCGATCCTATTGAAGTTTATTTTGGTCAATTACCTGTAATGGTTAAATCGATTATATGTCCATTATCTCGAATGAACAGAGAGGAATTGATTAAAGTAAGAGAAGATCCGAACGATCCTGGAGGATATTTTATAATTAATGGTGTAGAAAGAAATTTAATTTTGATTGAAGAGCTTGCAAATAATAAGCCAATAGTTAGAAAAGTTGATCAAAATAATATAATTGTAAATTGTAGAGTAAATTCAGAAAGAGAAGGATATATTGTTAAACATCTTTTTGAACTAAAGAAAAACGGAATATTATTAGCTACGTTTTCTGCTTTAAGAGATTTTCCATTGGTAATTCTATTTAAAGCATTAGGAATAGAAAGTGATGAAACTTTATTAAACTTAATTTCAAAAGATAAAGATGTTCAAGAAGAATTTATTATAAATTTATACGAGTATCCTATAACTACTCAAGAAGAAGCTTTAGATAAAATTGGGGAATATTTAAAAATCCCTCAGAAGAAATTAAGAAAAGAAAGAGCAGAAATGATCATAGATAAATATTTTCTTCTCCATTTAGGTCAAACTAAAAAAGATAGAATTAATAAGGCTGTGTTCTTAGCAAAAATTGTCGAAAGAATGTATAAAGTCGCTCTTGGAAAAGAAAAAGAAGATGATATTGATCACTATGCAAACAAAAGAGTAAGATTAGCTGGAGAGCTATTCGAAATTTTATTTAGAACAATTTTGAAAGGAAGACAAGGAGTAATAAATAGAATGATATTTAATTATCAAAAACTTGCAAAAAGAGGAGGAATACCTCCAATACATGCTACAATAGATACGAATTTTGTTACTAATATTGTTCAATCTGTTATGGCGGTTGGAACTTGGATTGGAAATAGAACTGGTACATCGCAAAGATTAGAGAGAACTAACTTTAACAAAACATTAACACATTTAAGAGTTGTTAGCTCACCACTAAAATCTACGCAAGAACACTTTGAAGCTAGAGAGTTGCATCCAACACATTTTGGAAAGTTATGCCCTGTTGAAACACCGGAAGGACCTACCATAGGTTTGAGAAAACATTTAGCTATTTTTAGTGAAATAACTTTTGGGGTTAGTGATGAAGAAAGAGAAAAAATAAAAAAATTAATAGAAGAAGATATAGAATATAAAATTGAATTATGAAAGCTGAAAAGTATATAGTATTTTTAGATGGAGAAATCTTGGGATATACCACGAAACCAGAAAAGATTGTAGAAAAGATTAGAAATTTAAGAAGAAAGGGCGAAATTTCGTATCAAGTTAATGTAAGTATTCTAGAATATAAAAAAGAAGTTAGAATTTCTACAGATAGTGGAAGAATAAGAAGACCACTAATTGTTGCAAAAAATATTGAAAAGCTTGAAGAAATATTAAAGGAAGGTAAATTAAGCTTTAATGAATTGTTAAAAAATGGTATAATTGAGCTATTAGATGCAGAAGAAGAAGAAACTACGAAAATTAGTTTAGAAATTAAAAAAGAGGAAAAAGACAAATATACTCATTTTGAAATCCATCCTGCAACAATGTTTGGATTACACGCATCTCTAATTCCTTTTATTGAACACACAAGAGGAGATAGAATAAATTATGGAGCTAGAATGAGTGGACAGGCATTAGGAATACCTACGTTAGCATATAAAAGTAGAACTTACTCTTTTTGGCATGTTATGTTATATGCTCAAGTTCCACTAGTTCAAACATTTTCTTATAAAGTTTTTCCATTCGATACACATCCAAATGGAAATAACGTTGTAATTGCAGTAATTTCTCATCCATATACAATGCAAGATGCTATTGTTTTAAATAAGTCAAGCGTAGAGAGAGGATTATTTAGAAGTTATATGTTTAGAACGTATGAAGCAGAAGAAAAAAAGTTTGCAAGTGGACAAGAAGAAATAATAGGAATTCCTCAACCTGGAGTTAAAGGTTATAGGGGAGAAGAAGCATATAGACATTTAGATATAGATGGAATAGTTCCTTTGGAAACAAGAGTTAAGGAGGGAGATGTTCTAATAGGTAAAATTTCTCCATTAAGATTCTTAGGTAGAGCAGATAAATTTATAATTTCTCTCGAAAATATGAGAGAAACTTCGGTAGAAGTTAGAGGTGGTGAACAAGGAATAGTTGATAGAGTTTTTATAACATCTTCTTCAGAAGGAAATAAATTAGTAAAAGTTGTATTAAGAGAGGAAAAAATACCAGAAATAGGAGATAAGTTTGCTTCTAAACATGGTCAAAAAGGTGTTGTTGGGTTAATGGTTAGACACGAAGATATGCCATTTACTAGTAGCGGAATAGTTCCAGATATTATTTTTAATCCCCATGGTATTCCATCTAGAATGAGTTTAGGTCATTTGTTAGAAATTCTTTTCGGTAAAATTGCTGCGTTAGATGGAAAGATATATGATGGAACAGCTTTTGAAGGAGATAGAGAAAAAGAAATCGTTGAATTATTAAAGAAATATGGGTTTGAAGAAAGCGGAAAAGAAGAAATGTACGATCCAATAACTGGAAAGAAATATGAAGTTAAAATATTTATTGGATGTATATATTATCTTAGATTACATCATTTAGTATCTAACAAATGGTTTGCAAGATCGAGAGGTCCTATAACATTATTGACAAGACAGCCAACTGAAGGAAAAGCTAAAGAAGGTGGATTAAGATTAGGAGAGATGGAAAAAGATGTCTTATTAGCGCATGGAGCAACTATAACATTAAAAGAAAGATTTGATAGTGATAAAGTCTTAGTTCCTGTTTGTTCAAAATGTGGATTAATAGCTATGAAAGATTATTCAAAAAATAGGCTTTATTGTCCATATTGTAAGGATGATAGTGAAATATATGAGGTTGAAATGTCATATGCTTTCAAATTATTATTGCAAGAATTAATTTCAATGCACATTTATCCAAAAATAATAGTAAATAAAGCTCTAAAGAAAGTTGATGCAATTGAATTTAAAGTTTTTACATCTGAAGATATTAAAAAATATGCAGTAGCAAAAATTTCTAAAATAGATGTTTATGATGAAGAAGGATTTCCAATTGAAGGAGGAATAATGGATCCAAGAATGGGAACTGTTGATCCTGGAATAAGGTGTAGAACATGCTTTGGAAATTTTGCTACGTGTACTGGTCATTTTGGTTATATCGAATTAGCAAAACCAGTTTTACATCCTCTATTTATAAAATATGTTTATATTCTTTTAAGAGCTTTTTGTAAATCTTGCGGAAAATTATTGACTACCGAAGAAAAACCAAAATTAAAAGAATTATTAAAATCCTTACCAACTACATGTCCACATTGCAATGCAAAACAACCTTCAATAACTTTTGTTAGACCGTATACATTTAAAATTGAAGATAAAAAATTAAACGCAGAAGAAATAAGAGAATTTTTATTAAAGATAGATAGAGAAGATGTCAAAAAAATAGGAATTAAGATAGATCCTTCAAGCTTTGTATTAAGTTTATTGTTAGTATCTCCTCCAGTAGTTAGACCTTCTATAGTATTAGAAACTGGAGAAAGAAGTGAAGATGATTTGACTCATAAATTAAGTGATATAGTCAGAGTAAATGAAAAATTGAAAGAAGCAATAGAACTTGGTGCACCTCAATTAGTTATTGAAGATTTGTGGGAATTTCTACAATATCATGTAGCAACTTATTTTGATAATGAACTTAGTGGAATTCCAGCTGCTAGACATAGAAGTGGAAGAGTCTTAAAAGGATTAGCTCAAAGATTAGAAACAAAAGAAGGAAGATTTAGATATAACTTATTGGGAAAAAGAACCAATTTTTCTGCTAGAAGTGTAGTTTCACCAGATCCATTTATAGATATTGATGAGGTTGGAGTCCCAGTAGAAATTGCTAAAGAATTAACTGTACCAGTTGTCGTTAACGAAGAAAACATTGAAATACTAAGAAAATTAATACTAAATGGAAATAACTATCCAGGAGTTAATTACGTAATTAGACTAGATGGAATTAGAATAAAAATATCTGAAAGAAATAAAGAAGAAATCGCAAAATTATTGGATATTGGTTGGATAGTAGAAAGACATTTAATGAATGGTGATATAGTTTTATTCAATAGACAACCAAGTTTGCATAGAATGAGTATAATGGCGCATAGAGTCAGAATTACTCCAGGAAAAACATTTAGAATAAATCTATGCACTACAATTCCATACAATGCAGATTTTGATGGTGATGAAATGAATTTACATGTTCCTCAATCTATAGAAGCAATGGCAGAAGCAGAAATACTTATGAGTGTAGAAAAACACATTAGAAGTCCAAGATATGGAGGACCTATAATTGTATTATTGCATGACCATATCTCCGGTCTATTTTTATTAACTTATGGAGAAAATTTAATAGATTATAAAGATGCGGTTCAATTAATTAGAAGTATTGATTTAGATGTTGAAATTCCAAGAAAAGAAAAATTAAGTGGAAAAGAAATATTTAGTCTCTTCTTACCTAAAATCTCTCTTGAATTTAAAAGTAATTTAGCTTCACTAAAAGAAGAAGTTGAAAAAGAAGGAAAAGTAATAATAAAAGAAGGAAAATTAATACAAGGAGTAATTGATAAAAAAGCTGTTGGAGAGAACGGAAAATTATTAAACAGAATTTTATATCTTTTTGGTTCAAAATATACAAAACAATTTATTGAAAAAATTTCAAAATTAGGTTTAAATTATTTATGCATGCGAGGATTTAGCATTTCTTTAGTTGAGTATTCATTATCTGAAAAAGTTAGAGCTGAAATTGAAGAGATACTAGATAAAGCAAATAAAAAAACAGAAAGTTTAATAAAAGAATTCAAGGAAGATAAGTTAAAAGTATTGATTGGAAGAACCAGAGAAGAGACATTGGAAGAATTAATTAATGGAGTAATAAATGAAACAATAACAAAGATTAACGAAATATTATTAAGAGAAATTAAAAGAGATAATGAAGTTTTTGTTATGGCTGCGAGCGGCGCAAGAGGTAGTTTTATAAATATCTTCCAAGTAAGTGGATTAATAGGTCAAGCCAAAATTATGGGAAAAAGAATTAGCTTAGGATATTATCAAAGAACATTTCCTCATTTCGAAAGAGAAGATTTAAGATTAGAGGCTAAAGGATTTATTTCTAATGGATATTATGAAGGATTAAAACCTTTAGAAACATTTTTTGATATAATGAATCAAAGAGAAGCACTTATGGATAAAGGAGTAAAAACAAGACAAAGCGGATATCTAGAAAGAAGATTAATAGGTGCATTAAACGATTTAAGATTAGAATACGATTTAACAGTTAGAGATGCTAATGATAATATAATTCAATTCGTTGCTTTTGATGATGGAGTTGATCCATATAAAATTGAAGGTGGAGATTTAGATGTATATGAAATCGCAAGAAATCTATAAGATATATGAAAGTTTGCCAGAAAATTTGAAGAAAAAAATAGACGACGCTATAAAAAGATTTAATTTAAATGAAGAAAAGAAAGAAAAACTAATTCTAAGAGTATATGAAGAATATTTAAAGAATTTAGTTGAACCAAACGAAAGTATTGGAATTTTAGCAACACAAAGTGTTAGTGAACCAGCGACTCAAGCAACAATGAGAGTATATCATCTTGCTGGTGCTGTTGGTTTAAAAATTACATTAGGTTTACCAAGATTAATAGAATTATTTGATGCAAGAAAAGAAATTTCTTCTCCAACGATGACAATATATTTGAAAGAGGAGTATAACAATGAAGAAAAAGCGTATGAACTTGCAAATAGTATAATAGAAAGAAAATTAGAAGACTTAGCTTCTCTAATAATAAATTTAAGTGATTTTACAATAGAAGTAATACCTAATAAGAGGGAAGATATTGAAGAAATATTTGAAAAACTAAAAGAAAAAACAAAGGTTTGTGAAATTGAAAAAGAACGAAATAAAATAGTATTAACTCCCAAAAAAGAATATGAATTTAAAGAATTAAGAATTTTAAGAGATAGAATTTCAAAAATTACTATTAAAGGGATTAGAGGAATAGAAGCTGCAGTAGTTAGTAAAGAAGGAGACAAATGGATTATACAAACTCAAGGAAGCAATTTAAAGGAAATATTAAAGCATCCATGGGTTGATGAAACACTAACATATTCAAATAATCCGCATGAAGTTAAAGAAGTATTGGGAATAGAAGCTGCAAGAAATTTATTATTATTAGAGATATATAAAACATTACAACAACAGGGTTTAGATGTTAATGTAAGATTCTTATCTTTAGTTGCTGATACAATGTGTTTTAGTGGTGATATAATGCCAATAGGTAGATATGGTGTTGCAGGAAGAAAAGCTAGTGTTTTAGCGAGAGCTGGTTTTGAAGAAACTACAAAACATTTAATAGAAGCTGGTGTAAAAAACTTAAAAGATGAATTAAAAGGACCCTTCGAAAATATTATGATCGGAAATATAGCAAAAGTAGGAACAGGAAGAGTAGAAATAACAATAAAACATGGAGATAATAAGTGAAATAAAGGAAGAAATAAAGAAAGGTAAGGCAATTTATGGATTTAGAAAGTGTTTAAAATATTTAAAGTTAAATGACCCTAAATTAGTTATAATAGCAAAAAATATTCCAGAAAATATGAAAAACGATATATTTAGTGCAGTTGAAGATAAGAAAAAAATAATTCAAGTAAATATGAATAGCATCGAACTAGGAGTTAGCTTAGGAAAACCTTTTCCGATAAGTGTAATAGTAGTTAAAAAATGAGAATTTTTGATAACGAAATAATAAGAATAATTAATTTAGTTGAAAATTTATCAAATGTTAATGTAAAGGATGTTGTTATTTTTGATAATGTTATGTATATCGTTGTAGAGAAAAATCAAAGAGAAAAATTAATTCATTTATTAGGTATTCTTAAAAAGATTTTAAACAAAGATATTAAAATATTGGAATACTCTTCAAATGTTTTTGAGTTTTTAAAAGAATTAATTCCTTTTGTAAACTTTGTAAAAATAAAAAATTATAATGGAATTAAAGTAGCAGAAGTTGGGATTAATAAGGTATATAAAGGAATAGTTTATGGAAGAAATAAAAGAAAACTCAAGTTATATAAAACTTTATTAGAAAGAATGTATAAAATTAACGAAATTAAAATTATTTAAATTTTTATTAATAATTTAATAATGCCAGGAGAATTTGCTGCAAGAAAATTGATAAAGAATAGAAAAAAATTTAGATGGAGTAAGTATGATTATAAATCTAGAGTTTTAGGTTTATGGAAAATGGATCCATTAGAAGGAGCACCACAAGCAAGAGGAATTGTAATTGAAAAGAGAGTTGTTGAACAAAAAAGACCTCATTCTGGATTAATAAAATGTGTTAGAGTTAAATTGATAAAGAATGGAAGAGAATTAACAGCTTTTGTTCCAAAAAGTGGAAGTATTAATTATATTAATGAGCATGATGAAGTAATTGTTGAACCATTAGGAGGTGGACAAAAAGGTCCAATCGGAAGTATGTGGGGAATAAGATATAAAGTTATTGCAGTTAATGGTGTATCTTTGGATGCAATAAGAAAAGGTAAAAAGCAGAAACCAGCAAGATGAGTGAACTAAAATTATTCGGTAAATGGGATTGGAATGTTGAAGTAAAGGATATTGGATTAAAAAGATATATAAATCTAAAACCTTGTATTATTCCTAGAACATATGGAAGATATAGTCAAATAAGATTTGGTAAAGCAAATATGAATATAGTAGAAAGATTAATCACTAGAATGATGATACCTGGACATAAAGGTAAAAAACATTTAGTTTCTTCAGCTAGATGTGTAGGAAAAACAGAAAAAATTATAAAGATAGTGAAGGAAGTTTTTGAAATAATTGAGAAAAAAACTAAGAAAAATCCTATAGAAGTATTAGTAAGAGCTATAGAAAATGTTGCACCATTAGAAGAGCCAATATCTTATCAAGTTGGAGGAATTATTGCTAGAACTGCTGTTATAGTTTCTCCGCAAAGAAGAGTTGATTTAGCCTTAAGAAATATAGTAAATTCTTGTTATAGAAGAAAGGTTGGTTTTACTAAAATGTCTGAACTTTTAGCAGAAGAAATAATTGCTGCTGCCAATAACGATATTTCGAAAAGTTACGCATTAAAAGAGAAAGAAAGAATAGAAAAAGAAGCTGAAGGCGCTAAATAATTTTTTCTAATATTTCTCTTTGTTTTTCAGAAACTTTTTTAACAATATTTTCTAAATCTCTTGTATAGTGAATTATTAATTCCTTTCCTACTCTTCCTTGTAGCAAATCGATTTCATGCGATCTTAAATTATCAAAGAAACTTTCGAATGCTCTTCTAAAATCATATGGTTTAATATTATACTTTTTTAAATTTTTCCAATAACTTAGTTTTGATTTATATGCAATTTTTATGTATTCAATAGCTTTTTCGTTTAAAATCGTTATAAAAACTTTTTTTGTCTTTCTTATTAATAATAGTTCGAAAACATAGGCATCGTAAATTTTTTGTTTTTTAATTTTTTCAAAATTTTTTATGAAATAAATTAGTTCATGTGTTCTTAATCCTGTTAATAGGTGTAAAATTGTAGTTGCTTTTAATTTTTTTGGAAAATAGTTAATTTTTTCAAGAAGTTCATCTTTATTAATTTTTTCTTCTAGTATTTTTGGAATTTTTGGTATATACCAGCTAATGTTTGCTTTTTTTCTTAGTTCGTTAAATTTTTTATAATAAGTATCTACATCATTTAATGCATCTAAGAATTTTGAATATGCTGCTAATGCCTGTAAAATATGTTTTTTTAAAGTTTTTTTATTTTCAGTAATTTTCTTAAATTCTATTGAAAAATCAACAGCATTTAAATTTAGTAAATAGGAGTATTTTTTTGCGTAGTTAACTAAATTGTTAATATGAGTTTTATTAGTGCATTTTAAACTTAGATACTCTTTAAATTTATTCCAATCTATTTGCATAAATTTTTAATTTTTATTTTCTAAAAAATATAATGGAGGAGAGAATATTAAGAATAAACTTAAGAAAAGAATTGATTAAAAAACCAAGATGGAATAGAAAAAAATTATTAATGTTAAGATTAAAAGAAAAATTAAAAAGAATTTTAAAAGTTGATGAAGTTAAAATAGGTAAAAATTTAAACGAATTTATTCAAAGACATAGTCCGAAAAAATTAACTTATAAATTTACTTTAAGAATTGAAAAAGAAAATAATATAGCAAAGGTTGATCTTGCATGAAATACGAGCTTATAAATTACAATGGCGATTCAAATATTGGTATTTTTTTAAGAACATCCGAAGACATAACTTTAGTTCCTAAAAATACTGATAAAAAAATTACTGAAAAATTAGAAAAAATTCTTAAAACTGAAATCATTGAATGTAAAATTTGGGATTCATATTTACTTGGAATTTTTTCGTGTTTAAATTCTAATGGATTAATTTTACCAAAAACAATTTTTAGCGATGAATTTAATTTTTTTAAATCGTTAGATTTAAATATTGGAATTATTGATTGTGATTATAATGCTATTGGAAACTTAATTCTTTGTAATGATTATTCTGCAATTGTAAGTCCATTAATTGATAAAGAAAGCTTAAAAATAATTAGAGATGTTTTAAATGTTGAGGTTGTTGTTAGAAAAATAATGAAAAATAATTTGGTTGGTTCTATGGCATATGTAACTAATAAGGGAATTTTATTTAATAGAAATATAGATGAAGATGAAGCAAAAGAAATTAGTGAAATATTTAAAGTGAAAAGATATGGTGCAGGAAGTGTAAATATGGGAAATATTTACGTTTCTGTTGGTTTAATTGCAAATTCTAAAGGAATAGTATTTGGGGAAAAAACTAGTCCTTATGAAATTCAAATAGCATTAGAAGCTTTTGATTTTATTTAGTGTGTGTATATATATATGTACACTTGGGAAGAAATATATAGCTGAAAAAATATATATATTAGTGATTTGAATTTAAAATATATTATAGGGCTTGTTCCGTCATTGTTTCGAGAGAGCGCTTGCTCTATGAAGATGAGAAACAATATCCTACAAGCCCATAGTATCAGATGCCTTAATGGCATCTGGTGATAGAGAAAAAGTTGTAGTGGTAATTCTGGCTGAACCCGCCAGAGGAGGCGGCTATCCGGGTCAGGCTAAGCCATGCGAGTCGTGAGGGGAAAGCCCTCGGCGCACTGCTGAGTAATACCACCTCAACCTACCCTACGGTGGGGGATAATCCCGGGAAACTGGGGCTAATACCCCATAGGAGAGGGATTCTGGAAGGACCCTCTCCGAAAGCTATTAGCAGCTTAAAGCTGCTAATAGCGCCGTAGGATGGGAGGTGGTCCTATCAGGTAGTTGGGGGTGTAACGGACCCCCAAGCCTAAGACGGGTAGGGGCCGTGAGAGCGGGAGCCCCCAGATGGGCTCTGAGACATGAGCCCAGGGCCTACGGGCCGCAGCAGGCGCGAAACCTTCCCAATGCGCTAACGCGCGAGGAGGTGACCCGGAGTGCCCTGGCTCTGCCAGGGCTTTTGCCCAGTGTTAGAAGGCTGGGCGAATAAGGGGTGGGTAAGACCGGTGGCAGCCGCCACGGTAATACCGGCGCCCCAAGTCGACTCCGCGATTATTGGGCCTAAAGCGCCCGTAGCCGGGCTGGTAAGTCTCTCGTTAAATCCCATAGTAAACTATGGGACTGCGAGAGATACTGCCAGCCTTGGGGCCGGGAGAGGCCGGCAGTACTCCCAGGGTAGGGGTGAAATCCTTTAATCCTGGGGGGACTACCAGTGGCGAAGGCGGCCGGCTAGAACGGTCCCGACGGTGAGGGGCGAAAGCTGGGGGAGCAAAAGGGATTAGATACCCCTGTAGTCCCAGCCGTAAACGTTGCCCGCTAGCTATCGGAGTGGCTTAGAGCCACTCCGGTGGCGAAGGGAAGCCGTTAAGCGGGTCGCCTGGGGAGTACACCCGAAAGGGTGAAACTTAAGGGTATTGGCGGGGGGGCACACAAGGGGTGGGTTGTGCGGTTTAATTGGATTCGACACCGGGAATCTTACCCGGGGAGACGGCAGGATGAAGGTCAGGCTGAAGACCTTACCAGACGAGCCGAGAGGTGGTGCATGGCTACCGTCAGCTCGTACCGTGAGGCGTGCCGTTAAGTCGGTTAACGAGCGAGACCCGTGCCTCATGTTGCTACTCGCAGCTTCGGTTGCGAGGCACTCATGGGGGACTGCCCGCGATAAGCGGGAGGAAGGTACGGGCGACGGTAAGTCCGTATGCCCCGAATCCCCGGGGCCACACGCGCAACACAATGGGTGCTACAAAGGGATGCCACCCCGAAAGGGGGAGCAAATCCCCTAAAAGCGCCCCTAGTTCGGATCGAGGGTTGTAACTCGCCCTCGTGAAGCTGGAATCCCTAGTAGGCGGGGTTTAGCAAACCTCGCCGAATACGTCCCTGCCCCTTGCTCACACTGCCCGTCACGCCAACCGAGTGGAGCTCCTGTGAGGGCTGAAAGGCTCGAACAGGAGCTCCGCGAGGGGGGCGAAGTCGTCACAAGGTAGCCGTGCGGGAACGCGCGGCTGGATCACTCAGCTAGAATTACCACTACAACTTCTAACCTATCACCAGATGCCAATTTCAAAAATTCTCAAGATTAATAAAAAATTCGAATTCTAAAAATAAATTATAGGTTAGAATATAAGCGGGGGTCGCCTAGCCTGGCCAAGGGCGCTGGGTTGAGGTCCCAGTGGCTTAGTGCCTTCGTGGGTTCAAATCCCACCCCCCGCAGTCGAATAATTGCTCTATACATTTTAATATTTTATGGGCTATTTAGAAATAGTTATATCATCAACAATATTTTTAATGTTATTGGTAACAGCTTTTCTTTTCTTGAATTACAGATTTCAAGAATATAAATATATAAATTCAGAAATTTTTTATAAAGAACTTTTGTTTTCATATTTTGAGAGGCTAATATATTCTAATCCAAACGTTTATAAAGATCTGGTTATTAAAATTTTTGAAATTAATATTAGTGAAAGTGGTGATCAAGTTGTTTATATAAACTTCAATGTTAGCTGTGAAAAGAAAATAAATGTAACATCTATAAGAATTTATAATTCTAATTTTTCTGAATTAGCATTTAAAATAAAAGATTACGATGTTTGTAGCGATAATAGCTTATATAGAGCTAATATATCAATTTTTTTACAAAATTTTTCTAACAAAGAAATTTTATATGTTTTTATGTCATCTAGCTATGGAAATCCAATACTATATGATTTTGAAGAAAACTATAAAAATGCAAGTTATAAATATATAGGCACTATTACTTTAAAGGGTTTAGATCTTTTTACTTTTGAAAATATTGTAGAAGAATATTGTAAAAATAGAGGAGAAGTCGAGATAGAGGTTTTTGAAAATGAAAATATAATTATGAGTTGTAAAAAAAATAAAGCTGGAAACGTTTTTTCTTTTAATATTCCTATTTTATCGATTAATGGAAAAAAACTAAATATAATTTTTAGAATTTTTGAATAAAATGGAAAAAATTTTAGAATTGGCGATTTCTTCTATTATTCTATTATCTTTTATCTTTATTTTTCTTTTTTATTCTTCCAATCTATATTTAGAAGATTATGAAATAATAAAATTAAAAATTTATAATGTTTTAAACTCTTATAATCTCGAAATAAGAAATTATGCGTTTTTAGGAAAAACAACTGAAATAGAAAACATTTTAAAAAATGAACTTCCAAAAATTTATGATTTTAAAGTTTTGATTTGTTATGAAAAAAATTATGATGAATGTTTTAAAAATATAAAGTTTAATGCGAATAACGTTTTTTCTGTAAGTTATTTTTTTTCATCTAATTTTACTAACTACGAAAATATTGAATTAATAATATATGCTTGGAAAAAAATTTAAATCACAATTTTTTATAATTGCGACAGCAATATTTATATTAATTTTTAGTGTTAACTTTTTTTATTTTGGATATTTAAGTAAAAAAACTAATTATTCAAACAATTTAATAATTTTAAGAACTATCGATAATTATTTAATAGAAGCAAACTTTCTTTTGGAAAACGAAAAATATTCAGAATTTTTTAATTTTTCAGAATTTTTCATTAATACCTCTAAAAAAAGAAATCTTATTATAGAAGTTTTATTTTTAAATATTAGTTTGGATTTTTCTCAGAAAAAGATTAGATTTGAAATGTATCTTTTTTCTGAAAGAGAATATTTTTTAAATATATCTTCTGATAAAGATTTCTTAGCTTTTAATTTAGAGCCAAGAACTTTAAAAAATATAAATATTAACTTTGAAAATTCTCAACTAATAAATATAACTATTTTTAATTCATCTTTTTTTATAGTAAATTGTAAATCAAATTGCAAATATTTAATTTCTATGGGTTATAAAGATGATATAAAAATAGTTAAATCTTTGTTATTGAATAGCTAAAGAGTAATTTTATATTTATGAAGTTATTATCGGAATTTGTTTCAAAAATTTTAGTTCTTCTTATTTCTATTACAGCTATTTCTATAGCTTTACTTTTTTTAAATCCTATAATAGATAGGAATTTAAATTCTATTTCAATTCAAGAAGCTATTTCTAATATGAAAAAAATTGAAGCTATAAGTAAAGAAGTTTTAAGCGAAGCAATAGGATCTCAGAGAGTTTTAGAGATTAGAATTCATAGAGGCATCTTATATGTTAGTAATAATTCGTTCGTTTATATTTTAGAATCAGATAATATTCCTTTAGAAGATTTTACTAGAAGAGATGGAAATTTACTTATTGAAAAAATTGGTAATACTTTTTCTATAACTTTAAATTTTGAATATGCAAATATTATTGGCAATATTTATTTATCTAGTGGAAATCATAGAATATGTATTCTTAAAAATGCTGAACTAACAATAAAAGTTTATATTTGCTAAAATTCTTTATGAGATTAATATCTAGTCCAATATACTTTTCTATTTATATAGTTTTGTCACTTTTTTTAATATCTTTTTTATCTATTACTTTTAAAGATCTAATTGAAAGATCCAAAACGAGCAGCGCTTTCTTAGAAGTAATAGAGCAATTAAGAGTTTTAGATGCTACAATTTTATATTTAAACAGTTTAGATATTGGATCAAAAACAACCGTAAAAATTTATATTCCAGAAGGAAGATTAGTAGTTAAAGATGGTAAAATATTTTATGAATTAGAAACAGTTTCGACTTTCGAGTTTCTTAGAAATATTGCAAGATCTTTTGGAAATTTGGCATTAATATTTAAAGATGTTAGTATAAAATGTGAAATTAGAGAGGATAATTGCTTAGAGGATGAGGAATGCATTTTTTCTATGTATAAATTAAATAATTCTCATATAGCAGATTGCAATTCTTCAAATTATCGTTATAAAGTTTGTTGTAAAGGCTTAGAAATTAGAAAAGCTGAGACTTGTTATGAAGAAGAGTCTGAAATTCTTAGAATTTTAAAAGATGAAAATTCTCACGCAGGTTTTAATAAATATTCTTTTAGAATTTGTTCATATCCAATAGTTATATGTTCTCTAAAGAATAAATGCAGCAATAATGAAGTTTGTATAGCATCTTTTTATAAAGATTTTAATTCTCATGCAGCTATATGTAACTATTATCCAAACAATCTTTGTTGTTATTCTTCTATTTCAGAAGTAGGTAGAATAATTTTAAATTATTTAGATATAGAAATTGTTGGTAGTTTTGCAACATCTAGAGGAGAATACACTTTAGTAATAGAAAAAATCGATTTAAATAAAATAAAGATTTATGTATTATGAAGTTAATATCTACTTATGTAGCAACAATTATAATAGCTTTGGTAACCCTTGCTATTGGGTATTTCGTTTATGTCTGGTATTCTCAACTTTTTCAAAAAACCAGTGAAGAAGTTAGGAGTGTTGGAGAAAAGCAAGTATCCTGTCAATTTGGTTCATTTGTGGTATTGACAGAAACTCTAAACTGCACTTCGAAATTTTTAAACTTTTCTTTAAAAAACAATGGTTATATAGATTTATACAATTTGAGGGTTGTTATTTTTGATGGAATGAAAATGCATACTTTAAATGTTTACGATGAAAATGGAAATATTGTCGATATTAATAATCCTTTAAAACCTAATACTGTTAATAATTATTATGTTAACATTTCTGGAATTTCTAGAATTTTAAGCTTAGAGTTTTTAACTCAATGTGCTAATGTAAATATAAAAATTAGAGATTTAAATTTAACATGCCAATAGATAGGTTTAAAAAATATTTAAAAGCGATATTTTTAGTAATTCTTGGTGGGGTAATTGGAATTTTTCTTTATGAGTTTATTAAGAGCGTTTTCGAGGTTAAAAATATTGAAATAGAAGTTAAAAAGTTTTATGAATTGTTAGTACCAAATTCAATTGTTAGCGTTGAAAGTATTAAGAAAGATGGTGAAATGTATAAAGTTTTAGTTAAGTTGATATTAAATGATAATGTTAATTATATCGAAGCATGGGTATCTAAAGATTCGAGTATTTTAGTTGAAGGTGTAATATACTTAAAGGATTCTGTTAAAACTTTAGAAAGGTATAAAAATTTTGTAGAATGTTTAAATAATAAAGGAGTAAAGATATATGGTTTATTAGATTCTCAAAATTATCCTGATGCTGCATTATTAACTTCTAGACAACTAAATTTATTGGGAAGATATTCTTATTTAATTTTTGTTAGTTGTGATGGTGATATGATGCAGGTATGTATTGATTCTGGTATAACACAATTTCCAGCGATAGTTTATAATGATAAAGTTTATTTTGGAGTTAATGATATTGATTGGTTTTCTAATTTAACTGGATGTAAATTTTAAATAAATTAATATTTGCTCTATATAAATAACTATTTTTATGTATGTAAGATTTATTTTCTTTTTGCTGATATCCTTATCTATCTTAGTATTTCATATTACTTTCTCTTACTGTCCATTACAATCTCATCCATTATCTGAAATCTGCCCTATAGATACGAATCTTAATATGTTTGGTTTTAATATAACTAACGTTGGAGTTGTTTCAGCTGGGAAGATATTTGCAACAAGTCTTTGTATAGGTAACGATTGTATATCTTCTTGGTCTCAAATTAGCAGCGACGCTATTAATCCTTGGAGTAATAATAGCATATGGATTTTTATTAGAGATGGTTATCCGCTTAATGTTAATATTAGTAATATTTTGTTTGTTAATGCAACTACTGGTAATGTTGGTATAGGAACAACTTCGCCAGTTAGAAGATTAGATGTAGTTGGAGATATTAATGCAACTCAAGCAATTTATTCAGGTCAAGGATATTATGTTGGCACAACTCAAATAATAACTTCTGGAAGAGTATTGCAAAATATAGCTAGTGTTGGAACACATTTAGTTCCTTCTAGTGATAATGCTTTTGATTTAGGTAGTTCAACTAACAGATGGAGAGCTGTTTATGCAAATTCATATTTTGTCGGTAATACTCAAATAGTTGATAGTAATAGAAATTTGGTTAACATTAATCAAATTATTGCTGCTGGTCCAATGAACATAGATAATGGAACTTTATATGTAGATTCGGCTAATGATAGAGTCGGAATTGGAACAACTAATCCTCAAGCTAGACTAGATGTAGCTGGAGATATAAGAAGTACTGGAAGTATTATAACTCCGAGCGTAAGAACAGAAACTCCTTACGTATATGCAGGAAATGTAAATAATCTATTAGGAATGTCCAGACTTATGCCTAACGCTTTCGGATTTAATCCGCCTTATAAAGTCGAAGAATATGATCCACAAACTGGTAGTTGGATTGATATCACACAAAATTACACTTGGAGCTATA
>JAHLMO010000004.1 GCA_018920305.1 Candidatus Aenigmatarchaeota archaeon | reverse complement strand
ATATATGTACCATTTATTGAGCACATACCTTCCCCAATTTTAAATGTATATTTCCCAAGAGGGAAAATTGATTCAATCACGTCTGTTACAATAGGTTTAACATATACTTGTATAGGTCTTTCACATCCACTACATTTACAAGTTATGTTTACCTTATCTCCTATGTATGCTTCAGATGGAATTGGATCACATTCTATTTTACACTGTTGCTGAGTCAATGGTTTTTTTACATTTATTCTATATTCATTTACTACTTCTGATATACCTCTATTAATTACAAATCTCCAAGTACCCTCTATATTTGCGTCGAATGAAAAAGAATAAGTTCGAAATTTACTTCTACAAGCGTAATAAATAGGGTAAGTTCTAGAATATTCCCCATTTTTAGATGGAGATATTAACCTTCCTTCTAAACCTCCTAAAGGATAAAAATTACAAATACATCTTATAACTACTTTATCTCCAACAAATGCCTCAGATGGGACATCACATTCTATACTACTTGTTCTTGCAAGATATGTTCCCAACATTCCTTCTAATCTCAATTCGATATTAGCAGTAGTTCTTATAGCATATCCATTTCCTGGTTCTAATAAATCATTTTCTTTCAATTCTCTCCATTGTCCATTCTCAAAAACATAAATTTTTGAAACATTATACCTATCTAAAATATATCCTACTGGAATAGGAGATATTACTCCAATTAAATTCCATCCTCTATCTAATTTAATAACTTTTTCTACATCAGTTTTTATTGTTCCTGAAATAACTATCTTACAATTATTATTAACTCTTATAAAATATCCCTTTCCTGGTTCTAAGTTATTTATATTTACTCTTTTCCATTCTCTGTTTTCATAGCTAAATATACTTCTAATTTGACAGTCATTATATTCTATTTTATATTTTTCAAACGGTATCGAAATTAAATTCCATCCTCTATTCAAATTTAATTCTAATTTTGATTCAATATAATCATTTTCAGAAAAAGAAATAAATAAAGTTATTATTAATGTAAACAATATTAGTAAAATATTAACGCTTTTTATATTCATAAATTAATAATATAAAGGAACCCCTATATATACTTTTCGCTTCAAAACCTCGAAAGCTTAAATTTTATATTCCTTCTTCTTGTGGAAATGGCGGAAAAGGAGGTATTTCTTCTTCTACTTCAGTTTCAATCATTGATGGAAACGGTGGTATTTCGTCTTTTTCTTTAGTAGTAAATATTAAAATAATAGAAGTTACAAGGATTACAAGAAATATAATAAATGTTACTTTCAAAAAGCTTAATTTCATTGTTCTTTTTAAATAATTTTCTTTTGCTATAATATATTTATCTACCATTGTATGTTTGTTCATAAATAAATATATCTTAAATAAATAAATTACTTTTTTAGATTTATGAAAGTTATCGCAATAGAAACTGTGTTTATTTTTATATTGTCTATGATAGCAGCTATCGTTTTTATCATCTTTTTTTTTAATATAAAAGATGCCATACATGGCTTTTCTGAAGAAAAAAAGCAACTAGAAAGTTTTGAAGTAGAAATAATTAGTAAGGAAAAATTTTCTACAAATTATTTGATAGAACTTGCTAATCTATGTGCACAAAAAGCTGAAAATAGTAAGTTAGATATAAGTATTTATACATGTTTTTATTTAAAGTCAACTAGAAACTTTCAAGGTATAACTATAGATAATTTCAATAAAATAAATATTGAAAATTTCGATAGAGAAAAAAATTATTTATTAATTATTTATAATAAAGAGAAGAAAATCGTATATTTTATAAATTAGCACTCTATAAATGACAAATCTTCTGCCAAAGAATATCTAATCAATAAAACTTTGTTATCATATATATTTTGACATCTATTTTCGCATTTTGAAAAAGATATTTCATTAGCATGCACAGCAAAACAAATACAATTTCTTTTTATTTTTTTTCCAATATTTTTACATATATTACACAATTTATCTAAATCTACATTATTTTCACTAATAAATCTCGTAATACATGTTTGAAATTCGTAAGAAGGTTTATATATATGTAAGAAATCTAATATTTTTTCCAAAGTAATTCCTCTAACATTTAAAATCAAAATAGTAACTATAATAACAGCAATTATACTTATAATTACTAAAAATATTATATTTAAAGGTAACATATTAAGTTAGTCCTAGTTTTAATTGTTGAGTAATTTGTGAAAATACAATTAAACTCATAATTCCAACTATAAAATATATTATTAATCCAAATTTTAAATTTTCAGCAATTTCATAATCTCTTGCAACTCTATCAAACCCACTTTCTATTCCACTAAGTAAATAAGACATTAAGACTATTGCAATAACAGTATAACATCCAACAACAGCTTGTAAAACTGTTAGTGGAATTACTTTTCTAAAATCTCCGACCATTACATCAATAATTTCTTTAAATGTTCCAACTGCTCCGAAAGCTTTTTCTAATTCTCCTAACCAATTAGATAAAATTGCAAGCATATTAATAATAAATATTCCTGTGGAAGAAACTATTCCAGTAATTATTGGAATTAAAAATTGTGCTTGCATTTTCAAATTACCTCTAACATCGCTTAACAATTCTTTTAGTCTAAATTCAGCTTGAAATATATTTTCTAAATATCTCGCTATAGTTTTTGCTATGTTACCTGCACTTCTTACACTTTTATAAGTTGTATCTATTAAAATTCTAAACACCTCTTCTAATAATACTGAAGGAAAATAATTAATTAATCCATTCTTACCAAATATTGCTAAGTTAACATTTTCTCCAAATTTCATTATTCTTTCTCTTAAAAGACTAAAAAATTTGTAACCAGGTTTTTCTTTTAATCCTAATCTTTCATACTCTTCTAAAGTTTTTTCTATTGTTTTCTCAATTGGATATCCAGATTCCAAAAAATTTCCGCTCGTTACTAAAAGATTAGGAAGATCTTCTTCTATATCTTTAACTTCTTTTCTCATTTTAATTTTCTGAAAGGAATTTAAATAAAAATATAGAAATAAAGAAACTCCTAAAGCTAATGGAATAAGAAAGCTGGCAATTAAATTTCCGATATTTTCTATGCTATTTTCCTCTCTTATTAACTCTTCTAACTTTCTTTCAGCACCTATATTTAAAAGTTTATAATATTCTGAGTAAAAATCAATAAAATGCAAAAATCCATAGAGACTTATTATTAAGAAAACAATAATCACTAAAGGTATTATTGGAATTAAATTTTTTCCCAAATAAAAATAATTTGTTGGAGCTAATTTAGGATGTTTAGAAATATCTACTACCAAAAAAGCTCCAGGCCTTAAAGAAATAGTTCTAGTTATTAAATATAAATTCAATAATGGCAAAACAACTAAATATCCAAAAATTATATATCCTGGTTTTACAGACAAATGCAAAAAAACAGAAATCATGGGAAACATAATTAAACCAATTGATGGCATTAATAAGCCAAACATAAAAAGAAGTGTTATTGGATTTCTAACTTTTTCTACATATATTTTTGTTTCTTCTAAATTTTTCGATAAAATAAAATCTAGTGCTTTTCTCAACAAATTTCTTCTTTCTTCTTGAGAAGTAACATAGCCTATATTAGATAATAAAATTAACGTTCTAACAAAATTTTCATTCCATTTCATCCATTTTGGAACATAAAATTCAATAGCTTGTTTTAAATTAGAAAATCTTCCTGTTTTTAGATCCCATATTATTTTTCTTATATCGTCAGCTAATATTCCTTTAACTTTCCTAGAAGTAAATTCTAGTGCAGCCTCAAAATTTGGATTTTGCTCTAAATATAAAACTAAATAAGTTATAATTTTAATCGCTTCGCTATTAGTTTGAATTTTATTTACTTGTGCTTTAAAACTAGGATAGTTATAAAGTATAAAAGAAACTCCTATTGGAACTATAAATAAAAAAATTCCAATATCAGTAAAAACGAAATAAAGGGGGATGAAAATTATAAAAAGAAAAATAAAAGAAAATAAAGCCAAAGAAATTACTTCACTCGGTAAAACATTTAAATTTGAAAAAACTATATCTTCACTTAATTTTTTATTTTCGATTTTCAAAGGAATAATTTTAGATGAAATATAACAAAGTTTTTCATACCAATTTTTTCTTTCCTTTTTTTCTAATTCTCTTAGATAAAATTCGATATAAACATCAGAAAATTCTTTTTTTAATTTTTGAAGTTTTTCTTCAGAAATCATAATTCTAAAATTTAGAAACAAAAATAATATTTATTATGAAATTAATTGCAATTGAAATTAATTGGTATTTTGTTATAGGAATTGCAGCTTTACTTATTTCAATTAGTATAATAATCTTTTGGAAGGAAAATATCTCAAATTATTTCTATTGTAACTTATATACAAAAATTTTTCCAAACCAAAAAATTCCAGAAAAATGTAAAATTGAGGAAAATATCGAAAGTATAAAAATTTTTTCTGAAGATGAAGATGAAATTATAAGAAAATTTACATCTTATTTGATTAAATGTTGGATAGAAGCTGAAAAATATAAAAATTTTAAAACACATTATTGCTTTAAAATTTCTTTCCATACATCAAAGGATTTCAAAATTTTTCCACATAACATTTCAAAAGTTTTGAGAGATTACGATAATTGTAGAACTCTTCAGTTTCAAAGTTATAATTGTGGATATAGAGATGATATAGTATGGAATGTAGAAAACAGATATATTCGAAAAGATGATATAGTAATAATAAAATATTTAGATTCTAATCAAATAGAAATTATTGCATAGTTATGGAAATACCGTTTCAAATAATTTTTGCAGCAATAGTTTCGATAATTCTTTTATTCACTTTTGTTTATTTGTTTGGTATATATAGAGAGGAAGAAAGTAGAAACAAAGTTTTTAAAAGTTTTTATAATTTAAGAAATAAGATAGAAAACATGTGTTGGAGTTTTCCGTTTTCTCAAGAAGACGAAAAAATTATATTAAATGAAAACGTTCGAGCACTTTTTGTTTATCCTATAAGTATTACAAAACTAGATAATTTAAACGATATTAAAGATAAAGTTATTGAAGGCGAATTTCTATGTATAGCTTATAAAGATGAAAGAATAAAATGTGAAAAATTGAGCTGTAACGCAAGCATGAAAACTTATCATTTTGAAAGAAGAAAAGAGTTTTTAGATTTTATTATTAAATCTTTCTATGGAATTAAGGAATTTGAAATTGTAGTTACTTTGTATAGAAATTTTACTAAAGTTGAGATATTTTAACCTATTATCTCTTTTGCTTTTTTCAATACAATTTTATCAATAGAATAAACAATTATAGTTTTCTCGTTTGTATTAATTGTTTCAAAATTTATTTCAACATATATATTTAAATTGGAGATTGCTTTTTCGATCTCTTTCTTTTTAATTTCGTTTTTTCCTAAATAATTTATTTTGTAGCACACAATTATTTTATTTTCTTTTTTATTCTCATTAAAGCAACTAACTATTAAATCTCTTATTTTAGATAAATAATTTTCTTTCGAATTTATTACAATCTCTTTTTCTTTTATTTCTAATCTATTTTCAAAAAAATATTGAAAGATAATTATTAAAGAAAAAAGTGTAAAAATTAAAATAATTATAATCTCAAATATTTTCATAATTTTTTAGGAAAAACATTTTTCTTCTTTATCCTTACATTCTTCGCATCTTATGACTTTACAAGTTTCATTTCTACATTGAGCTTTACAATTCATACATTCCATGTATTTTGGAGGTGGATAGCATGGTTTTTTTTCACAACTTATAAAAGGCAAATAACAAACTTCACATATATTATTATTACAATTTTTGCATTTAGCATTATTTGCGTCATAATAACATTCTATTATCTCTCTGCAAGCTTTATAATTTTTCCAACCTGCAAAAACTCCAATTGTAAAGATTAGCTTATCAGGACCTGAAGGTGTTGATTCATAATATTTATGTTCGCTGCATTCATAAATTACACTCGTTTCCATTCTATTTTCGATCCATAAACATGTTAAATAAATAAAAACATTTGAAGAAGAAACCCTAGTAATAGGAAACACTTTCTCAAAATTAGAACCTATAGAAGGACATTCATAATTTGGATCTAAATAGCAAATATTTTTTGTCCAAAAGTGACAACCGTCTAAATCAATACAAGGCTCACCCAATTCTCTATAGCAACATGGTTTTGTTTTTCTACAAATTACATATTCATCATCTTTAAACTTTTCTTTTAAAGATTCAAACAAATTTTGATAGCATATATCTATTGATTTACAATCTGCACAAGAACTAACTAAGCTACAAACACAACTTGCAAATTCATCACCATTTTCTCTAGCCCACTCATATATTTTTCTATATAAATACCAATATCTATTATTCGTTATAAAATTTTCTGGTTCAATTTTATCTAACGAAATAGTATCATTAGTAAAGATAATAATTTCTACTTCTGAGCAATTTAAACTAAATTTTCCTTCATCATGCTTTCCGAAAAATACATCTTCTTCCTTTAAATTCCACTGACATTTTTGAGTAAAATTTATATTTATATTTAGAGGTAGAGAAATATAAAATTTTGATAAATAAGTATTAAATAAATCTCTAGTAATATTTTCTTTACAACTTTTTAAAAATTCAAACTCTAAGGGATTGAAACCATTAAAAATCCATGTATGGGATTCGCCTCTCAAATTATAAGTTGCTGAATAATAAAGAGATAACTTAGAATAAGATGAAATAATATTTTTTATATTTTCAAATATATCTATCTTTTTAATTTCAAAAAACTTTTCAGCAAATTTTGAAAAATTAACATTCAAGAAAAAATAACTTAATAATAAAATAAAAACCGAAAATATTATTATAGAAATGTGAATTGGATTCATCTTTTTATTAATTAACTAAAAATTAGTTTTCCGTCATATATTTTTATATTTATTATATTTTCTCCTTTTTTAAATTCTTTTTCCTCTATATCATAATTACAAACAAGTTTTTTACAGACATTTTCGCTACATACTTTATCTTTAAATACTTTTACATCATAATCGAAATAAAATTTTTTTGATATTTCTAATTCTTTTATTTCTTTATTGCATAAACTGTCTAGGAAGCTATAGAAAATTTCTAAAAATCCTTTATAAGCTGTGATTACTAAAATTCCTTCGATTATATGTGTCTCATTATATTTTATTAAAATAGGTAAAGAAATTGAAGTTTCGTAATAAATTTTTGGACCTATAGATATTTTTCCACCTAAAACTTCACTACCTCTTAAACCAAAATTCCACTCTTTTCTTTCTATGATGATTTTTCTTTCCTCAACCTCTGCTATCTCTACTCTTGCATCTGAAAGAAAACCAGTAAAATCAGAATAGGTATAGTGAGAACCTAAGATTGTAAAGGAATTGATTTTATTAAGATCTGTATCAAAGATATCGATTCCTGAAGATCTGCATTCAACCCATAAATTACCACAAGCATCCATAGATATTCCTGTTGGTTCTTTACAAGTAAGTGCTTCCTTTATGAGTTTTCCTTTAAAATTAAATTTACATACTTTAGAGTGACTACTAGAAACTACATAAATATTATTTTCTTTATCAACGAAAACTCCTCTAGTATAGCTACCGCAATAATTTTTCCAAATTATTTTTTTAGAAGTTGTATCGAATAAAATTACTCCTCCATCTTGCCATGTAGAAAAAACTATGCAATCTAAATTATAACATCTCCAAACACCATAAGTAGCTTCATATGTACCAATATTTATATTTTCTATATTTCCGCTTTCTGGATCTAATATTAAAATATTAGAAGAAAGTGTAGTAATGTATACTTTTCCATCGTTACCAACTACACAACCATAAGGACTAGATGGAAGTCGCCACTCTTTTTCTATTTTTCCATCTTTAGAAATTTTAAATAATTTTCTACTATCCCAGCATCCTACATATACATTTTCATCTTTATCAATACACACAGCCCTTATACCTCTATCTCCTCTATAACAATCTTTCAAATAAATTTTTGCCAATATACATCCATCTTCATTAAAAGAAATCATTTCATCTTCATCTATTTTACCGTTTTTATTAACATCTTCTGGAATTTTTCCTTTACAAAGATTTTTATCAAACGCAATTTTCACTAACAAATTATTATTTCTATTACCAACCCATATATTTCCCATTTTATCAACAGCAGTTCTAGAAGGATCTCCATCCATATTTGGAGATGTATAGTGTCTTCTTAATTCTTTTCCATCTGAAGTTACTAAAGAAACAGAACTATGCATTTTACCCGCTCCACTATTTATTACCCATGCCCATCCACATCCCCCTCCTAAATTAAATGGATAGTTTCGTATTTCTTTTTCTAATTGAATTACTTTAACTGTATAATCAAAACTATCTGCTATTGCACATCTCGGCTCAATTTCTTCATATAATTTAGAAAATTTGTCGAGTTTAGATTTGTTAATATAAAAAATTCCTTCTTTTTCCTCTCCTAAACAACTTATTAATTTTTTAGCGATTTGATAAACTTCGTTTTTAAAATTTATTTTTTCTTGTTCTTCCAAATATTTTGACCTAAAATATTCATTATAAAAAATTATTAAAGAAATTGAAAAAAGAGAAATTACTATTGAAATTATAGCTAAAAAATGAGTTGATTGAATTTTAAACTTTTTTTTCATAAAAATAAAAATAATAATTTTATGATATTTCAATCAGAATTAATATGGATTATAATTGTTGTAATTATTACTTCTTTTGTAATAATTTATTCTATCTATTATACTTCTTATTTTTCCTCTAAAACTCATGAAATATCTAGATCTATAGTATTCGATGATTTAGCACTTAGATTAATTGCCAAATTATATATTGCAAAATTTCAAACATTAGAAAAAACATACCTTCAAATGATGATCGATAGTTTATTATATTTAAAAAGATATGATGAAGAAACAAGAAAAAGAATAGATTTAGGAGATAAAGTCTTTTATGGAATTTCATTGGGAGCATATAATGTTTCAGATATAATTTTTCCTATTTTTGATAATTTTATAGGAAAAAATAGATGGCAATTAGTTATATATTATAATCAAACGTTATACTATGTCTATGGTAATGATATATTAGATAACAGAAAAAGTAATATAAAAAGTTATGTTTTGACAATTCCTATACCTGATGGAGAGGTTGGTTATATTGTTTTAAGAGTAGTATAACTATGAATTTGATATCTATAATAATTATTTCATTTCTTATAGGAATTATAATATTTTCTTCTGTTCAAAACTTATTATTTTATTTTTCTAAAGAAATCGAAAAAAAGATAGAAGAAGAGAAAGTTAAAAATTTTATCGAATTAATTAAGAAAATTTCGAAAATTTCAACAGAATATTTTTATACACAATATTTTCTTGGATTAAGTGATTTAATAGTTAAAGATAATATAATAAAAATTAATATTGGGAATAGAAACTATTCTTTTTTTCTCGATTTTAATATAGAAGAAACAGAAATATATAAAGCTTCTAAATATTGTATTCTAAAAGATTCCGAAAAGATAAAAATTTTTAACTGTGATTATCCAATTAATATTTCTACTAATTTTTGTGATATAGAAAAATGCAAATTGGAATCGAGAGAATGTAAAGGACCAAATCCAATATGTATTGGAGATGGTTATTGTAATAGATTCATTGGTGAGAATTGTAGAAATTCAATAGATTGTATTGAAGATACTAAAGAAAAAGTTTGTTGTCCAGAAGATCCAAATTCAGACGAAAAAGGATACACAAAGAAAAAAAATAGAGGAGAAGAATGTTTTTGTGATAATCAATGTTCTGGTAATTTAAGATGCAATCCAGTTGCATCTGGTTTTAAAAAATATAGTAGAGCATGTTGCGAAGAAGGAAAATATTGGAACGGAATTGATTGTATAGAAGAAAAACCAAAATTGAGAATTCTGTTTATACCTGTAAATTGGAATAGAGATATGCAAAGTTTTAGAAGAGCTGCCGAGGAACAATTTGATTTTTTTGTTAAAAGTATTCCATTATCTGCTTGTCCAGAAAAGGTTAAGTCTATAATAGTCGAAAAAAATTGTAGATTTAAAATAGAGTGTGGTAATATAGGTCTAAGGAATAATTTGATGGAAATCAAAAGGTGCGCAGATAGTACAGGAGAAACATATGACTATATTGTTGGTCTAGTAGAAGGTTTAATTTGTGGAGCTGGCGGTTATTCTATGCTGATGAAAGTAGTTGTTGCATCAGCACTTTCTAGAGAAATAACTACTCATGAACTTGGTCATGAATTTGGACTTAACGACGAATATATAGATGCGTGTAGATGTGGTTTTGGTTTAGTAAATCCAAGAGCTAACTGTTTAAAATCGTATCTTAGTGGAGATGATCCTGTTCCACCATATACAAGAGAATATTGTGGTGAAAGAGGTACAAAATGTCCGAGAAGCTACGATGTAACTTGTTTTGGTAATAAAAATAGATTCGGAGGAAGGGATATAATGAGTTTTGCAGGAGCACCAGAACCTAGAGCTTTTGCCGAAGAAAGTTGGAAATACTTATCTTCACTTCCATTTCTTCAATGTTAAATTTTAAATTATTATGAGAAAAGTATACTTATTTTTATTTTTTATCACTATTCTATTGCAATTCTTATTCTATATATCTCTTTCTCAATCAGTTTTATCTATACTTTTTGAAATATATAAAAATGATAGCGTTAAAATTGATGAAATTAAAGTAAGAATTGGTAACCCTACAATTTTTACTATTCCTGGAAATTACAAGTTACAAATACTAGATAAAAATAAGAAAGTTATTAATGAAACTACATTTCAACCAGTATTTTATATTTTAACAAATCCTCCCATTGAAGTAGATTTTACAGTTATCCATGTAAGATTTCTATATGATAAGAATATAGAATATAGATATTTAAAAATTTATAAGGACGAAAGGGAAATTTTCTCTAAAGAATTTTCGCTATGTAATTACAATAAGATTTGTGAAGAATATGAGAGTTATTTGAGTTGTCTCTCAGATTGTCCATTAGATAGTAGAGATGGTGTTTGTATTAAAGACAGAGATGGTATTTGTGATCCCGATTGTCTTCCCGGAATAGATCCAGATTGCGTAGAATTAAAACCTAATATAATCTGTTTAAACATAAGGGATGGTATTTGTGATGAAAATTGTATTGATGATCCAGATTGTATAATCGAGACAACTAGATTTCCAATATGGATTATCTTTATTATAATTATCATCATTTCTCTTTTCTTGTTCATCCACTATTACAAAAAAGTTAAATATATTAAAAAATTATGATTCTAAAATATTTCGTCTTAATTAATTTTTTGTTTCTAGCTATTAATATAACTCTTTCTCAAATTTACTTGGAACTACAAATTCTAATTAGTAAAGAAGGTGATATTTCTCTTTCAACCTATTACTTTTATAGTGGAATCAATATAATAGAAAATGAAAGTGAAAGTATTAATAAGATGGGAAAAATAGAAATATCAATTTTTGATGAAAATGAGAAAAAAATTAAATCGATATACTTAGATTATACTGAAGACGAATTCTTCGAAGAAACTTTCGATTTAATAAGAGGAAAAAGAATAGAGAAATATGACTTTATTATTAAAAATGTTATAATTAATCTTCCAAACAATTCAAAAATTTTAAAAATTTACAACAATAATAGAGAAGTTGAAAGTTATCTAATAGATTTAAAAAATTTGAAATTATTTAAATCTCATTTTGAAAATCAAAAAGACTTTCCTACAAAAGATTCTAAAGAAGAAAAAAGAGATTTTTTATTTAAAATTTTAATAATATTTTGTTGTTCTTTAATTGCATTAATTCTAATAATTTATTTTGTATTTAAACGTCGCCGTGTTCCTTCAGCCAATTATCAATAGCTTTTTCTAAATCAACTTCAACTATTTCTCCATTAGGCATCCTTCTTCTAACAGATAAAGGTATTAATTTTCTCTTAAATTCTTCTTTAGCTTTTTGTATTGAATTTCCTTTTATATCGACAAAACAAGGAGCACCAAATTCGATTTGTAGTGCTCTTGCTGAAATAATTCTCGCTACTTCAAATCTTGTTAATCTATCTTTTGGATACATTATTTAAATTTTGCAATTTCTTTTATTAATTCTCTATGAGTTAAAAGTATTTGTCTACAACAATATTTTTTTAATCCTAAATCATCTAAAACTTTTTTTGCTTCCTCTCCATTTTTAACTCTTCTTTCATATTCTTCCCATAAATGTCCTATTACTTTTCCACATGTAAAACATCTAACCGGTATTATCATGTTATTAATTTATATACGAAAAAGTATAAATATTTTTTTCTAATTACTTAACCATTGAGGGAGATACAAGATTTTAATCGGGTTGGTGGCCTAGCCTTATTGGGAGTGGCGGGCTCGCGCCTCGCTCGAAAGCTCGACGCTTACACCCCCACCCCATCAACCTCCTCGTCTAGGAGGGGCTTCGTCGTACTGCCGGGATTTCTCCCAGCAGTACGATTGGGGGCCTGTTTTCCCGGGTGACTTCGCCCTTAGATGCTTTCAGGGCTTATCCACTGGGGCGTAGCTGCCCGGCTTGCGATTAACAACCGGTACACCAGAGGCCCCCGACCTCCGTTCCTTTCGTACTAGGAGGTCGTTCCGGTCAGGCCCCCTGCACCCCCAGCAGATACCGGCCGAACTGTGTCACCACGTTCTGAACCCAGCTAACGTCCCCCTTTAACCAGTGGGCACCTGTACCCTTGGGCGCTTCTGCACGCCCAGGAGGGGGGGAGCCGACATCTACGTATCAACGCGCCGGGTCGATATGGACTCTCGCCGGCCACGGACCCATTATCCCCGGGGTAGCTTTTCCGTTACCGCTGGCGCCCATTACAGGCAACCAGCGTATCGCTAGGCCCGGCTTTCGCCTCTGGATCCCTTGTTGTCGGGATCCAGTCAGGCCAGCTTTTGCCCTTGCACTCTACGGCGGATTTCTGACCCGCCTGAGCTGACCTTTGGGCCCCTCCGATATCTTTTCGAAGGGAGCCGCCCCAGCCGAACTGCCCACCTGGCGCTGTCCTCATCCGAGTTAGCCCCCTAGGTAAGGATAGGTGGTGTTTCACTTTCGCATCCGATGTAGCCGGAGCCACATCTTCATTGCTCCCACCTACTCTACGTATCCTTACCCAGAGGGCAACGCCAGGCTGCAGTAAAGCTCCACGGGGTCTTCGCTTCCCGCTGGAGGTCCCTAGCCTATTCACCAGGATGGTATTTTCGCCGGGTCCCGCCCTGGGACAGTGGGAGGGTCGTTAAGCCGTTCCCTGGCCGCCAATTAAGCGGCAAGGAATTACGGTACTTTACGACGGTCAGGGTTACCGCCGCCGCTCGGGGGTGGCTTCAGCCGGTTGGAACCGGCTTTCACACACCCCCGCTGGGCAGACCTCAGGGGCTGTACACACCCTTTCGGGCTTGCAGCCCCCTATGTTTTTGTTAAACAGTCGCCCTCCCCTTGTCACTGCGACCTGGGCTCCCTAGCTATCACCCAGCTTTTCGCTGAGCGATAGTTCAGGAGTCCAGGCACCCCTTCTAGCGAACATACGGGGCCAACTTGCCGAGTTCCCTAGGGCGGGTTATCCCGCACCCCCTTAGCCTTCTCAGCCAGGGCACCTGTGTCGGTTCTCGGTACGGTCGCCCCCAATCCTTCCCTGTTGGCTTTTCACAGGCCCCAGGCATCGGCGGAACCTGGCATACACCAGGCCCATCGCCATTTCACCCCCTTCTCCTCATTACGAGACTTCGGGGGCTTATAGGCTTGGGTTACCTCCGCCTAGCCCGAGGCGTCACCAACAGGGCTTGCGTTGCCGCATGTATGGGGGTGGCACCGGAATATTAACCGGTTTCCCTTTCGGGCAGGTAGATTAGCCCTGCCCTTAGGACCGGCTAACTGCCGGCTGACGAACATTGCCGGCAAACCCTTGCCCCTAAGGGAGTGGGGATTTTCACCCCACTAAGCTGCTACTGCTGCCAGGATCTGCATTGCTATGGGTTCCAGGGATGATCACTCACCCCCTTCTCAACCCATAGCACGCCCCCCTACCACCACCTAGCTCAGCTAGGTGGTCCCGGGTCTCGGTGAGTCTCTTAGTCCCTTCCATTTTCAAGGCCAACCCCCTCGGCGGGTAAGTTGTTACACACTTTTTAGCCGATGGCTACTTCTAGGCCTACGGCCCCGCTGTCTAAGGGGGTTGACCCCTTCGGCACTTAGAGACCACTTTGGGACCTTAACCCGGGACTGGGTTGTTCCCCTTTCGGATGCCGAGCTTTCCCCAGCACCCCAACTCCCCCCTTCTTCGCATCCTGGTGCTTCGGAGTTTGACTGAACGACCAGGCCTTTCGGCCCTTATCGTTCAATCAGTAACTCTACACGCCAGGAATGCTCCAGGGAGGCTAGCCTGTGGACTATTTCGGGGGGAACCGGCTATGCCCGGGCTCGTTTGGCTTATCACCCCTAGACCGGGGTCAGAGGAGAGACTGGCATCTCACCACCCCTTCGGACCTCCAGGGGTTATTAACCCCCTTCACCCTGCCCCGGCCTAGATCGCCCGGCTTCCGGTTGTGGGGAAGTGACTTAAGGCCCTTTAAGACCTTTCCCCTCGCGCATATGCGCTGCGGGAAATCGCTTTCGCTACGCTTTCGAGATTAATTCTCTTAAGCTCGCCACTCCCCCACACTCCCTGGCCCGTTTTTCAACACGGACGCCATGACCCCGCTACCCCCTCTTCGAGTATTTAGCTCTTTAGAGGAGGTAAGCTTTTGGGCCATGGCTAACCGTCGCCCGCCGGTTTCAGGCTCTTTTCACTCTGCTCACGCAGTTCTTTTCACCTTTCTCTCACGATACTTAGTTCGCTATCGGACTCGGGGAGTATTTAGAGTTGGAGGGTAATGCCCCCCAGCTTCCCACTGCGAAACCACGCAGTGGTACTCAGAATACCCGGCATTACCCCCCTCCCATTTCTCCTACGGGGCTATCACCCTCTACGGCGCCGCATTCTAGCGGACTTCGGATATGGGAGGAAGGGTAGACCCGGGTCCTACAACTCCACATCCCCTATAGCTCATCGCTATAGAGTTCGGTTTGCCCTGTGCCGGTTTCGGTCGCCCCTACTCCCGGCATCTCTATTGATTTCTTTTCCTGGGGGTACTGAGATGCTTCACTTCCCCCCGTTCCCCCTCGAGCATAAAGCCCGAGTGCTAGGGATCTTAAATCCCTAGCAGGATTCCCATTCGGGGATCCCGGGATCAAAGGCTCCATGCGCCTACCCCGGGCTTATCGCAGCTTGGCACGCCCTTCTTCGGCTCCCGAGCCGAGGCATCCCCCGGCGGGCTTAGCACCACCAACCCGAATATTATCTTGTATCTCCCTCTCATTAAGCTCATATCATCGCTTTCAATCTTCACCCTTAGCAAAATATGCTAAGGGTTGCATCTAAGCCTCTATAGGTGCCCACTGCACTCATTAGAGATCATTTATATTATATTCCATTATTTCATCGGCTAGTATAATTTATCAATTATAACTTAAGTATATATATTGCTTTCGTTTGTTTTCTAAAATATGGAAATTTTTGAAGAAGATATTAAATTGAAACTAAATAAGCTACTAAACAAAAAGAGTTTTTATAATCCGCAAATGAAAATTGTAAGAAATCTAAATATCGAAATTTATAAAAATTTTGCAAAAGAGAATTATAAATTTCTAGATTTATTGGCTTCAATAGGTGCAAATTCGATAAGAATAAAAAAATCTATTCCCTATTTAGAGGTTTATTCAAATGATGTTAGTAGAGAAGCAATAGAATATCTAAAATTAAATGCAAAAATAAACGATGTAAAGATAAATATATTAAACGAAAATGCAAAGAATTTGAAATGTAAATTAAACGAAAAGTTTAATATAATAGATATAGATCCGTTTGGATCTCCAATATCTTTCTTTCCATACATTTTAGATTTTTTATCTAAGGAAACTCTTTTATCTTTAACAGCAACAGATATTGCAACTCTAGCTGGAAAATATAGTGATAAATGTTTAATGAGATATGGAATATTTTGTTATGAAAATGACATGGAAAGGGAAATTGCTATTAGAAATTTAATTTCAGAAACTATTAATTTTTTTAGTGCATTCGAATATATTTCAAATGTGGTTTTTAGTTTTTCAGAAAAACATTTCGCTAAAGTATATATAATTCTTAAAAAATCGTCTATAAAGAAAATTGAAAAGAACCTTAGAGAAAATATAAACTTTATAAGTTTTTGTAAAGCATGTTTAAACAAAAAAATTGGTATTCATGAAAAATGCGAAATATGTAATGAAAAGTTCTCGCATTTTGGACCTACATATATAGGAAAACTTTTTGATGAAAAGTATATTGAAAAATCTATTAAAAATGTCGAAAATCCAGAAGTAAGAAAAATTTTTGAAAAAGCTCTAAACGATATTGCAGAAGATTATACAATACCTCCAATATCTTTCAATACTCATCTTCTAGCAAAAAAATTAAAAACTAATGTAAAAAGTATAAACTTTTTAATTCAGAAATTAAAAGAAAAAAATTTAAAAGCCAGTAAAAGTTATCTTGACTCTAAATCAATAAGAACTTCTTATTTCGAAGAACTAATAAAAATATTTAAAAATTCATAAAATGGTAAAAAAATTCAAATTTGCAATTCATGGATACGAAGAATCTAATGTTTGCCTAATTTCTTTTTATCAAACAAAAAGTGAAAAGAAAAACTTAGAAAAACTAAGAGAGTTTGCAGATATAGAACCTTTAGATCCTAAAAATTTTGATAATGTAATGAAAAATTTAAAAATTTTTGATTTTGGAAATATAAGGATTAAAAAATTCGAAGAAATCTATCAAAAAATATTAAAAATTTCTAGCGATAAAAAAATTCCGATTATATTCTCTTCTAATCATTTAATAACGTTTTTTTCTTCTCAAGTATTCAAAGAAGATTTTTCATTTTTAATATTTGATGCACATGCCGATTTAAAAAATTTCTACGAAAATAAATATTCAAGAGCTACATGGTTAAGAAGACTGTTAGAATCCATCGATTCTAAGAGAATTTTTCTAATAGGTATAAGAAGTTTGGATGAAGATGAAAAAGAGTTTTTAAAATATAAAAAAATTAAATATATTACAAGTTTTGATATAAAGGAAAATTTAGAAAATTCAATCAAAAAGATAAATAATTTCTTAAAATCATATGAAAGCACTTACATAAGCTTTGATGTAGATGTTATGGAAAACTATTTGATAAAATCTAATTTTCCCGAAGCTTTTGGATTGAATATGTATGAAATTTACAAGATAATAAATTCATTAGAAATAAAAAAAATAGTTGCAATAGATTTTGTTGAATTTGTAATAGAAAATAAAGAAAGTGCTATAAATCTTGCATATATATTGTTTCAATTCCTTAAACTTTTAAATAGAACTTTAATTTCTTAAGCTTTCTTGATTTCTCAGAACACAATCCATTAAATTTTTGATAATTTTTAAATTTTCCATTTATCGTAAATTTATTATATGAAAATTATAAAGCTAGAGAATATTTGGAAATATTATATTATTGGAAATTCTAAAGTTTATGTTTTGAAAGGAATCAATTTAGAAGTAGATAAAGGCGAGTTTTTATGTATTCTTGGTCCCTCTGGCTCTGGTAAATCAACATTACTTCACATAATTGGTTGTTTAGATAAACCATCTAAAGGAAAAGTTATAATAGATAATGAAGATGTTTCAAAGCTTGATGATAATGAATTAGCATTAATAAGAAGAGAAAAAATTGGTTTTGTATTTCAATTCTTTTATCTATTTCCATATTTAAATGCATTAGAAAGTGTAATGCTTCCAATGTTAATTTCTGGAAAATCAAGAGAATATGCAAAAGAAAAAGCAATGGAATTATTAGAATTAGTTGGTTTAGAAAAGGAAAGATTTTATAATAGACCAAACCAGTTATCTGGAGGTCAACAACAAAAGGTTGCAATAGCTAGAGCAATAGCTAATAATCCTAAAATTCTTTTAGCAGACGAACCAACAGGAAATTTAGATTATAAATCTGCGATGGAAGTAATGAAAATATTTGAAAAAATAAATAATAGTGGCACGACAATTATTATGGTTACTCATAATCAAGAATTGACTAGATATGCAGATAGAATAATAAGAATTAAAGATGGAAAAATTATAGAAGAAAAATTATCATGACAAAGAAAAATTTAATAAAAACATTAGTATTGTTTTTGGGTTTTTTCCTAGTGTTTCCAACCTATTCTCAGCTTATTGTTAATTATCAAATTTCAGAAAAAGAAATATATCCAAATTCGTATGCAACTTTAATTTTAAATATTCAAAATCCTACAAAAAATGAAATAAGATCTATAAACATTATTTTCGAAAGTAACGAATATATAGAAATTTATCCAAAAAGATTTAATTTAGAAAAGCTAATTCCAAACTCTTTATTTTCTCAAAGTTTTTTAATTAAAACAAGTGAAAATGCAAAAACAACAAATATTAAAGCATACATTTCATATTATATAGATTCTGAAAAGAAAAGCTTCGATCTCAATATTCCTATTAAAATTATTAGATTTCCAATTCTATTTATAAAAAATGTTGAATTCTCAAGCGAATATTTAGAATTAGGAAAAAACATTACAGTTACACTAGAAATTTATAATAGTGGTTATTCTAGTGCAAGAGATGTTAAAATAAAAATTTTACCAAATCAAAATATAATTCCACATAAAGATGAATTCTATATTAAAGAAATTAGAAAATTTGAATCTTCAAAAATTTCAATTACACTTTTAGCTAATTCTTGGACTAGCGTAGGATATTATAGCATTCCATTCCTAATTTCATATTTTGATGAAGATTATTCAAGAATTTTTAATGAAACAAAAAGCTTTTCATTAAAGGTTTTAGCAAAACCAAAATTAGATGTTCTTCTAGAAGATGTTTATGAAAATAGAGTAAGCATAAAAATTGTAAACGTTGGTTTATCAAAAGCAAAGAATATTTTAATAAAAATTAATGAAAAATCATTTTTTATAGAGGAATTGAATTCTGGAGATTATGATATAGTCGATGTTGATTTAAAAGAGTTTTTATTAGTTAGTTTAACTTATTTTGACTCCTTGAATAATAAATACGAAGAAGAAAAAGAAATTTCGATAGAAACTTCTAATCTTATAATTTCTCAAAAATATCAATCAAGAATAAAAAACGTTCAACGATCAAATCAATCTATTCAAATGTTTCCTATTTTGTATATCATCGTTATATCAATTTTTATAATTTTGAGTATAATTATTTATAAATCTTTTTCTAAGAAAAAAAAGAAATGAATTTAATTGAAATTCTTATTATTGTTTTCAAAAATTTACAAAGAAGAAAACTAAGAAGTTTTTTAACAATTCTAGGAATTATAATTGGAACTGCCGTTTTTGTAGCAATATTTAATTTAGGAAAAGCTATGGAAAAAAGCATTGCTTATAGCTTAGAAAAAAGTTTAGGTTCAGACATCATAACTATATTACCAGTTCAGATGGGCAGAAAGCTACAATTCGCATTTGCAAGAACTGCTACTTTTTCTGAAAGCGATGTAGAGAGAATTAAAAAAATTGATGGTGTAGAAAATGTCTATGGAGTATTCTATCATAATTTACCTGTTAGGTATAAGAGAGAAGAATACGGACTAAATGTATATGGAATTTATGGTATCGATTCTTGGAAAAAAATAGAGGCAGAAAGAATTGGAATTAAATATGGAAGGTTTATAGAAAAAGAAGGAGAAGTAATTCTTGGATTTAGAGCTTCTACCGAATTTTTTAAGGAAAATATAAAAGTTGGAGATAAAATTCAAATACTAAATAAAACATTTAGAGTAGTTGGAATATTAAATGAAGCTGGCGGAATGTTAAGCAATTTTGATAGAGCAGTTTTTATTTCGATTAAAGATTTTAAAAAAATTTATGAAACGAATAATCAATTAAGCCATATTGTAATAAAAGTTAGAAATGATTACGATATAGAAGAAGTTGGAAAAAAGGTTTATGAACTTCTATTATATTTAAGAAGAGAAAGAGAGGGAAGAGAAACTTTTACAATAGTAACTCCTTCCTTTTACAGAAGCATAGTTTCAGAAACTCTATCTACTTTATCATTGTTTCTTCTATCGATAGCTTTTGTTTCTATTTTAGTTGGTTCTGTAGGAATTTCTAATACCATGTTTACAGCTGTCATGGAAAGAACAAAAGAAATAGGAATATTAAAAGCGATAGGAGCAAGAAACAGAGATATTCTAAAAATTTTCTTATTTGAATCTGCAATAATAGGATTGATTGGCTCTATCATTGGTTGCATAATTGGAATACTTCTTTCTTTAGGTCTACAATATATAGTAACTAGTTATATGAGTTCCACGATATTTAGAGCTGGAATAGAAAATTTCTTTACTATTGAGTATACTTCAATCGGTATTGCTCTTCTAATTGGATTTTTAAGTGGAACTCTTGCCGGATATTTCCCAGCTAAAAGGGCTTCGAAATTAGAAGCTATAGAAGCATTAAGATACGAATAGCTATCTGCATGGAATTATCACATTATCTTCTTTATAACATTTTTTCGCTATTTCAATAATTTTTTGAGCAAGCTCTTTTTCGTCTATTTTTTCGTATACAATTTTTCTACATAGATTTTCAATTTCTTCGAGAACTTCCTTTTTGTTTTCTAGAAATTTTTTAACGTTTTTTGCTCTTAAACCAGAAAGATAAAAGGAAATTAGAGGTTGAGATACTCCTAATATTTCAGCTACTTCAGTTTGTGTAAATCCATATTTTTCTATTAAATTCTTAGATATCAAAGCTCTAACTATAGGCAAAAACTCGTTACTAACAACTTCGCATAAGATTTTCATAATTAATTCATAGAAGGGAAATATATCTTATGGAAAATTCTAAAGAAGAATTCTCGATAATAGAGATAATAGAAGATAAAATAAAGATAGATGAAAACACGAAGAAAAAATTACTTAAAGCTGGGTATGGTGTATACAATCATTCTGCTGTCGAAATATGTCATCTACATGAAAAAGCCTTAGAAGGCGAGAGTGGATGCTATAAAAACAAATTTTATGGAATTGAAACACTAAGATGTATGCAATTTAGTCCTGCTGCAATGTTTTGTCAAAATAGATGTATATATTGCTGGAGAGCGACAGAATTTTATAAACTCTTAAAAATGGATGAAAATAAAGTAGACGAGCCAAAAGAAATAATAAAAAATTTGATAAAAGAATGGAAAAGATTATTAAGTGGTTTCGGCGGAAATCCAAAAGTTGATAAAAAAGTTTTTAAAGAAATTTTTAATGGCATGCCATCTCATTTTGCAATTTCGTTAAGCGGAGAACCAACTATGTACCCAAAACTAGATAAATTAGTAAATTATTTAAAATCACTTCCTTCAACAAAATCAATTTTTTTAGTTACTAATGGTCAAGAACCAGAAATGTTAGAAAAATTACAAAAAGAAAACGCATTACCTACGCAATTATATTTATCTATGAATGCAGCTGATTTCGAAACTTTCAAAAAAGTTAATGTTCCTCTCTACAAAGATGCGTGGGAAAGATGGAATAAAAGTTTACAATTTTTATCTAAAGCTAATTGTAGAACAGTAATTAGAATAACATTAATAAGAAGTTTAAATTATGATAAATCAAAAATACCTAATTGGGCAGAATTAATTAAGATTGGAAATCCGCATTTTGTTGAGGTAAAATCATATATGCATTTAGGTTTATCAACAAAAAGATTGAAAAAAGAAGATATGTTAACTCACGAAGAAATAAAAGAATGGGCATTTGAATTATTAAAGTATTTGCCAAATTTCGAATATATGGATGAAGATAAGAGATCTAGAGTAGTTGTTTTACAAAATAAAGAAAGATATGTAGATAGATGGATTACTAAAAAAACTAGATAATATTATTTTCCTTTAACCATTCAATAATTTTAGTTTCAGACGCAGCACCAACAAATCTATCTATTTCTTCTCTATTTTTGATTATAACAATCGTTGGAACACCTACAATTCCAAATTTCATCGTTATTTCTGGAAAATCTTCAACATTAATTTTAAGAACTTTTAATTTATCTTTATACTTTTCTTCGATTCTTTCTAATATTGGTGCAACATATTTACAAGGCATGCACCAATCTGCATAAAAATCTATTAATATCGCATATTTTTCTGAATCCTTTAAAACATTTTCAAACTCTTCTAAGTTTTTTAACTCGTTCATTATTTATATTATATAAAATTTATAAGTTATTTATTATTTTCTACACTCATTTGTTCAACTTTATATCCCAATCTTGTTGCTGTCTTGTAATCTAAAGCATATGCATTTATACCTTTTTCTCTTAATTTTTTTGCATAATGATAAGCTAAAATTCCCTTAGAACAAACTATTAAATAACCTTTATCACTTTTAAAATTTAACTTATCAGCTTCTTTTATATCAACAACAACTAAATCTTCATTATAATTCTCTATAAATACAGAAAAGTCCAATTCTTCTTTTTTTGCTTCTCTTATATTCTTTATTAAATCTCTAAAATCAATATTCAATTTTGAAAATTCTTCCTTTAAAATATTTTCTGACGGATGTGCATTAGAATGTTTTTCTAATTGGCATAATTCTGAAGCTCTAAATTCTAGCAAATCAAATTTTTTTCCAAGTTCGACTATTTCATCTTTATTAAATGAAATTAAAGGTCTTAATATCGGAACTTCAATTTGATTTTCTAATAGTATTAAAGAATCAAAAGTTTGAGAAGATACCTGGCCAATACTCTCTCCGCTAACTATAGCTTTATAATTATTAAATTTTGAAAATTCCTCAGCAACTTTATAAATTAAATATTTAAAACAAATTTGTCTATAACCTTCTCTTATTTTAAAAAAATTTTCAAAATCAAAATCTAATATAAAAAGTTTAGAATAAGGAAAATATTCTTTTATTTTTTCAAAAGCCCTTACTATAAAATATTCCATTACATTACCGCCTAAATTAATGAATAAAAAATCTAAATTTATTCCTCTTTTACCTATTAATATTGAAGCTACCATAGAATCAATTCCACCAGAGAATAACATTATTGCTTTCCCCTCACTTCCAATAGGTAAACCACCTAAGCATTTAATTTTTTTATCGCTAACAAAAGAAAATTTTTTATGAATTTCTACATAAATTATTTTTTCTGGCTTCTTTAAATCAACTTTTAAATTCTTATTTTTAACTATAAAATCTCCAACTTCCCTATTTACTTCTAAAGAATTTTTTGAAAATCCTTTATAAACTCTTTTAGTCTTTACTTTAAAACTTAAATTTGAATTTTCTAGCAAAATTAAAGCTGCTTTAGATATTTCATCTATATCAGATTTTACCTTAATAGCTGGATAGATTACTTTAATTCCAAAAACTTTTTTTAATTTTTCTAGATATTCATCATTATATTCATCTATTATAATTCTTCCTCTCTTTTCTATAATTTTTTCTGTATTAATTCTCTTTTTTATATCTTCTAACAAAATTTTCATTAATTTTTTTCTTTTTACTTCTGATTTTAACCAAATTTCATCTACACCAACTAAAATAGAATTATACATAAAAATCAAATTATGCAAAGATATAAGTTTTACATAGAAACTTATGGATGTGCAGCTAATAAGAATGATAGCGAAATTATTATAGCTCTGTTGCTAAATAATGAATTTGAGTTAGTTAATGATCCAAAGAAAGCAGATATAAATATAATTAATACTTGTGTAGTAAAACAAGCAACAGCCAGTAGAATGGTACAAAGAATTAGATATTTATCTTCCCTTAATAAACCATTAATAGTTGCTGGTTGTATGGCAAAAGCTGAAAAAGAAAGAGTTGAAAAAATAAATTCAAAAGCTAGTTTAATATCTCCAAATTCTATAGATAAAATTGTTGAAGTTGTAAAAGATTCTTTGATAGGAATAAAAAGAGTAGAATTAAATGGAAATTCCAATAAAGCGAAATTACCATCAATAAGATTTAACCCAATTATTGAAATAGTTCAGATAGCAAGCGGATGCTTATCTTTTTGTACATTTTGTGAAACAAAATTAGCAAGAGGAAATTTAAAAAGTTATAGAATAAGCGATATAAAGGAAAAAGTTATAAATGCCATAAAGAACAATGCAAAAGAAATATGGCTAACATCTCAAGATAATTCTGCATATGGAAAAGATATTGGAACAAATTTAATAGATCTCTTGGAAAGTTTAATAGAAATAGAAGGTAAATTTTGGATTAGAGTAGGTATGATGAATCCTTTACATTTTAAAAAATTAGAAGTTGAAAAATTAGCAGAATTATTTAAAAATGAAAAAATATTTAAATTCTTGCATGTTCCAGTACAAAGTGGATCTAATAAAGTTTTAAATGATATGAGAAGAGGATATACAGTAGAAGAATTTTTGGATTGGATAAATATTTTTAGAAGTAAAATAAAGGATATAACTATAGCAACAGATATTATTGTAGGATATCCTACAGAAACAGAAAAAGATTTTGAATTAACAATAGAATTAATAAAAGAATTAAAACCAGATGTAGTTAATCTATCAAAATTTTCTCCAAGACCAAATACATATGCAGCTAAATTAAAACAATTACATTCAAAAATAATAGATGAAAGGTCTAAAATTTTGCATAACTTAATTAGGGAAATTACTTTAGAAAATAATAAAAAGTGGTTAAATTGGAAAGGAGAAGTTTTAGTAGATGAAAAAATAGAAGATGGATACATTGCAAGAAATATTTATTATAAACCAATATTTTTAAAAAATGCAAATTTTGGAGACTTTACTAATGTAAAAGTTACTAACATTTATTCTAATTTTTTAGTAGGAGAAATTATATAATTTTTGATATTTTATCTGCTTCTTTCATTGGCCAAGGATATTCATAATTAAAAAATTTAATAAACTTTTCTAACGTTTCAATATTAACTTTATTACCTATGCTTATATAATATTCTTTAAATTTTATTCCTACTTGAATTCCATCAACAAAAATTTTATTATCTTCAATTTTTCCATACAAAAAATTTTTTGCAATGCCTATTGTAGAAATTTCTTTTAAAACTCCTATTACTGTAGCTATTCCAGCTTTTCTCGGATGAGACAATCCATGACCATCTATAACATACAAATCTGCTGAATTTTTCTCTATTAATTCAATCATATATGGTGCCTCTCTTAAAAATAAAAAGGTAGGAACATATGGAAAAATTGCCTTATCAATTATTTCATCTATCTTTTCAATTTCATTTCTCTGTTTATTATAAATAACACATACGCATTTTATCTTTTCTTTTTTATATCCACAATCTAAGAAACCTATTTTCTTTATCTTATCAAAATCAAAACCTTCAATAGTAACATTTTTAGAAATAAGTTTTTGAAATTCAACAAAAAAATTTAAAGGATATTTCATTAAAGTTCTCTTATTTCTTTTATTGTTTTTTCTGCTTCTTCTTCGCTAGTAGGTGTTGCTTTTCTTAACAAACTTGTAAAATTTTTAATTACAGTATTTTCCACACTTTCTTCGAATTTTAATTTTGATTTTGTAATTAAAAAGGGTGGTTCTTTAATAGCGCCCCTTACAATTACATCTTCATCTATTTGAGTTGCAATCAGTATTCCAACAACCTCTTTACCTTTTTTAATATCAAAAATTACATCACCCAATCTTGTTTCCCTTGCCTTAACTACGTTATATTCTTCAATATTTAGCTGAGATATTTTCTCTAATCCCTTTTTAATTTCTTCTAAATATCTATTTATATCATCTTCTGGAACTTTTCTATATGCTTCAACCTTTAATGTATCATAATTCCAAACAATTTGATTATTTACTAAATCATAATCTATAGATATTCTTACAGTATCTCCCTTATCTAATCTTAACTTTTCTACAAATAAAATATATAGCATTTTATTTATTTCTCCGCTTGCTCTTGCTATCTCTTGAGAACTTATTTCTCTTGATTTTACCTTATCTTTTAGTTGAGCAAATAGAGTTTTTCTTATTTTTTTTGCATATGCTCCAACTATAACAGCACCACTTCTTAAGGTAGGCATAAAATAAAATTAGGTATTCTTTTTATAAATTTTTCTGATAATAGAAAACCCTATTAGTACTATTGATATAAATAATATGAATAATAAAGATAATAATAAGAAAGAGAGAAAAGAGGAAAAAAGATTTAGATAATTTAAAGTTAATAATGAATAAAAGGCTACTGATAAAGAAATAATATAATTAATGAATTTTGAATTAAAAATATTTAGCCTATTTAAAATTCCAAAAACTATTAAAAAAGTTAGAAAAAATATTAATATTCCAAAAATTACAGTTTCGATCATTTCTTTTCTTTTTTAATTTCTTCATAGCTTTTTTCTATTTTTTTATAACCTTTAAGTGCTATAGAAACCAAAATAACTAATACAAATATTATAAAAATAACTATACCTGAAGAAGATATTATTATACTACTAAGTTTATTAATATATAGCCAATAACTTCCTAAGAGAGAAATAATAATAGAAATTCCAAATTCTATTGTATAATCTTTAAATATTTGAGATTTTCTCAATAGAGAAAGAGTAATTAGAAAAAATAAAAAAAACGGCAAAACAAATTCAAATATAATATCTTGAAAGAGCATAATAAATTTATTTTTTAAGATTAATTTATTTAAAATGACAGAAGTAAAGAAAGAAAATGATAATGTAATACTAATAGGAAAGAAACCAATAATGAGCTATATCTTAGCAGTGATAACTCAGTTTGGTGCAGGACAAAAAGAAGTAAGAATAAGAGCAAGAGGTAGAGCAATAAGTAGAGCTGTAGATGTAGCAAATATAGTAAGAAAGAAATATGTAAAAGAAGCTCAAATAAAAAGCATAACAATAGATAGCGAAGAAAAAGAAAATCCACAAACAGGAAAAAAAGTAAATGTTTCAACGATAGAAATTGTATTAGCAAAGTAAGCAAATCTTATTTTTATTTTTTTTAAGATTTGGTTTTAATTAATTTTTATGAAAATTGAGATTAAGCTTTATAATACTTTAACTAAAAGAAAAGAAATTTTCAAACCATTAGAAGATAATCTAGTAAAAATATATGTTTGTGGTCCTACTGTTTACTCTCATTCTCATTTAGGACATGCTAGAGTATTTATAACTTTTGATATTTTAATAAGATTTTTAGAATATTTGGGTTATAAGGTTAAATATGTAAGAAATATTACAGATGTTGGTCATTTAAGTGGAGAAATTTTAGAAGGAGAGGATAAAATTATATTAGAGGCAAAAAAAGAAAAATTAAGTCCTTGGGAAATAGTTGATAAATACATGTTTGAATTCTTTAAAGCGATGGATTTACTAAACATTAGAAGACCTAATATTCAACCAAGACCTTCTCAATTAATTCCAGAAATTTTAGAATTTATAGATAAATTAATTGAAAACGGATATGCATATATTACTGAAACTGGAATTTATTATGATGTTTCAAAATTCGAAAATTATGGAAAATTAAGTGGAATAAAAAGAGAAGAATTAATAAAACATAGAGTTGAACCAGATATAACTAAAAAGAATCCTGCTGATTTTGCATTATGGAAATTTGTTAAAGATGAGAATTATCCTTTACAGTGGAATTCTAAATATGGTAAAGGATTTCCTGGTTGGCATATAGAATGTAGTATAATGAATTTGAAACATTTAGGAGAACAAATAGATATACATGGTGGTGGAATGGATTTAATTTTTCCACATCACGAAAACGAGATTGCACAAACAGAAGCTATAACAAAAAAGCAATTTGCAAAATATTGGATACATGTTAATTTTTTAACTGTTAACGGAGAAAAAATGAGTAAATCAAAAGGAAACTTCATAACTTTAAAAGATTTTCTTTCAAAATATAATCCAGAAATTTTAAGAATTTTTGTTTTAAGAGCTCATTATAGAAGCGAATTAGATTATAATGAAAAAGCCATAAATGAATGTAAAGAAATTTTAGATAAACTATATAGAACTTTAGATTACTTAAAAAAAGTTAATAAAGAAGAAGATACTAATATAATTTTAGAGAAAGTAGAAAAATTAAAAACAGAATTTTTAGAAGCATTGGCGGATGATTTAAATTTTCCATTAGCACTATCTAAATATTTAGAAATGAGCGATCTAATTTTATCAAATATAGAAAGTATAGGAAAAAAAGAAGCGGAAAATGTTTATCAAATATTTTTTGAGTTAGGAAATAAAATTTTAGGTTTATTTTATACTAAGAGAGAAAGTAAATTAGATGAAAGTTTTATCAAAAAATTATTAGAAATAAGAGATGAGATGAGAAAAGAAGGATTATATAAGTATTCTGATAAAATAAGAAGTTTATTAAATGAATATGGAATAGAAGTTTTTGATAAAAAAGATAAAAGCGAATTTAGAATAAAAATATAAAATATATATGAAAACAGAAATATTTTTACAAAAAGAAATAGATGATAAATTTTTGGAAGAAATAGAGAAAAATTTAGATGTAAAAATATATAAAGATGCTAATTCATTAAATATTGAAAGTGAAGATGGATATAAACTTTTAAAGGCAAAAGAAATTATAGATGCATATATTTTTGGTTTTAGCGAAGAAGAATGTAGAAAACTTTTTAATGATAATTTTCGTTTTCAAATAATTGAAATAAAGAATTTTATAAGAAATAGAAACAATAGAAATAGATTAAAAGAACTTAAAGGAAGAGTAATTGGAAAAGAAGGAAAGGCAAAAAGAAATATAGAAGAATTGACAAAATCAAAGATTATTATCAAAAGAAATGCTATTGGCATAATATCTAGCGAAGAAAATTATGATTTAGTAAGAAGGGCTATAGAGTTAATACTAGAGGGAAGAATGCACTCAACTGTCTACTCTTTTATAGTAAGAGAATTACAAAAAAGGAAGAGTCTAATTTAAAATCCAAAAATTTTATAAAATGCATATCTTATTAATCCTATTTTAGGAATTACTAAGACTACTTTTCCATATATATCATCTTTAGAAATTTTTCTTTCATCGTAGCAAGGTGAAATGTTTTGACCAAAATTATTATCACCTTTTGTTTGGAATGTTCCATCTTCATTAATTGCTATAATTCTATGTGAAATTGGAATATTATGGCATTTATTCCTAAAAACTACAACATCACCAATATTATAATTATCATATTTAATTACAACTAATACATCTCCCTCTCCAAATCCATTTTTTATTGGCCACGATTTAATAAAACTTCTATTATATCCGAATCTTTCTTCTAAATATCTAAAATGTTTTTCTTCTAAATTTATATCATGCCTCATAGATCCACTAACAACAACTACCATTGGATATGGATTTTTAAATAACCAGACTAAAAGAACTCTATATACAAGAAGTACTAAAACAAAAATTAATACTATTTCAATTATTTCCTTCAATTTAATTTTCATAAAGATTTATTTTATAGTAATGTTATTTAATTATATTATATGGGATATTCTTTCCCTATTACTAAAAAAATTGTATTCGTAACTCCAGAATTAAAAACTTTTAAAAATAGAGCTGGTGGTCTTGGTCAAGTTGCAGAAGAGCTAGTAAAATCTTTGAAAGAATTAGGACTAAACGTTATTACTATATCTACACTATACAAATATAGGATTAATGATTATAATCAAATTGAAGAAATAGATTATTCTGATTTAAATTTAGAATTAATTGGAGAAATAGAAATTCCTATAGAAAAAATTTATAAAACAAAAATCTATAAAGTTAATAAATATGATATCGATTTTTACTTTCTATACAACGAAGAAATTTGTACTTCATTATACTATGGAGATTTGCTAAAATATGCAATATTTTTAGGAAAAGGAACATTAGAATTATTAAGATATTTAAAAATTATTCCAGATATAATTCATCTTAACGATGCATTAACAAGCTTAGTAGCTTTTTATGCAAAAAATAGCATTCATTATTATGAATTTTCCACAGTAAAATTTGTTTTTACTATTCATAACGCTGGAACTGCTTATCAGCAAATTTATGATATTTCAAGATTAAATGAAATTAGCGATAATAATCACAAAGATTTGGTTTATGATAATAAAATAAATTTATTGTATTGTGGAGTTAAATTAAGTGATATAGTAAATACTGTTAGTAAAGATTATGAAGTTACTCTAAAAGTATATGGAGAAGGATTAAAGGAAATTTTTAATCAAAAAAATGTTTTTGGAATAGTTAATGGAATTGATGTAGAATTTTGGCAAGATAAAGATTATAGAAATTCAAACTATAAAAATATATTAGATATAAAAAGAAAGAAAAAGGAAGAATTAATTAGAAAAATTAAAGAAATTACTGGTAAAGAATTAGACATAAATAAAATTATAATTTCAATACCAAGAAGAATTTCGCATCAAAAAGGTTTTGAAGAAACTATACCAATTATTCCAGAAATGATTAATTTAGGAGCGCAATTTATAGTTTTGGGAAAACATCACCCAAATGATGGATATGGAAAATATATAGCTGATAAGTTTAGAGAATTACACCAAAAATATAATGAGTTTGTTTTCATTTTTGGATTCAATGAAGAATTAGCGAAATTAATGTATGCTGGAAGCGATTTGCTTTTATATCCTTCATTACCAAATAAAGAGCCTTGTGGTACTGGATACATGATGGCACTAGTAAATGCTACTCCAACCTTAGGAACAAAAACTGGTGGATTAGATGAGGTTTTAAAAGAATTCGATGATGTTAGTTTAGAAGGAAATGCTTTCTTAGTTTGGGAAGATGAGTATAATGAATTCAAAGGTTATGCATTTCTAAGCAAATTTAAACATATAGTAGAAATTTATAAAGATAAAACAAAATGGAAAAAATTATTAATTAATTGTTTAAAAAGCGAAAAGTTAGTAGATATGAGAAAATGTGCAATAAAGTATATTCGAAAAATATACTTTAAGCTAATATGAATATTGGATTTTTCTGTTATGAATATTATCCATTATTAGTTGGTGGTTTAGGAACTTATGCAATAGAAATAACAAGAAAAATTAAAGAATTTGGAAACGATATTTCTGTATTTACTTTGAACGATGGAAATTTAAGTACTTATGAAATTTGGAATGGAATAGAAATTCATAGACCTATGCTAGTTAACGTAATGGATATTTTTCCTATTGTTGTTAAAGAAGATTTAAGAAGATGGGGTTGGCATTTAAAATTTTTTGCAGATATATATACATATAATATACTTTCTGCAACTAAATTTGTTAACTTATTAATAAAAAAACAAAGAAGAAAATTCGATATAATAAGCTTTCACGATTGGCTATCTGCATTTAGCGGAATTATATGTAAGCAAAATACTAATTTACCAGCAGTATTTCATATTCATTCAATAGAAGAACAAAGAGCATTAGGTGGAGGAAGTGAAACAATTAAAGAAATTGAAAGAATTGCAGCAAAATATGCAGATAAAATAATTACAGTTTCATATTCTATGAAAGATTTTTTAGTTTCTTTAGGTTATCCAAAAGATAAAATAGAAGTAGTTTATAATGGAATTGATACAGAAAAATATAGTTTAAAAAACGTAAATTGGAAATTAGTTGAAGAATTAAAAAATAGATATAAAATAGAAAATGAAAAGGTTATATTATTTGTAGGAAGATTAACATGGATTAAGGGTGTTTATAATTTACTTAGAGCAATGGCAGAAATAAACAAAAAGTTTGATGATGTTAAATTAGTTATTTTGGGAAAAGGAGAAGAATATAGTAATTTATTACAGTTAAAACAACAATTAAATTTAAATAATGTTGAAATTTATTCTAAATGGGTTAGTGAAGAAGAAAGAATTGCACATTACGCATTAGCAGATCTATGTGTATTTCCTTCTATTAATGAACCTTTTGGAATAGTTAGCTTAGAAGCAATGAGTATGGAAAAGCCCGTAGTAGTCGGAGCAAAAAATGTTAATGGACTAAAAGAACAAGTAATACCTAGCGGAGAAAATAGATGTGGTGTTCATGTAAATGGAGAAGATCCACTAGATATTGCTTGGGGTATAGAAGTCGTTTTAAGTAATTTAGAAGAAGCTAAAAAATGGGGAAAAAATGGAAGAAAGAGAGTTGAAGAAAATTTCAAAATAGAATACACAGCAAAGAAAACCTTAGAAATTTATGAAAGTTTACTGAGAAAATAACGAAAATAATTATTTATTTAAGAGTTCTTCATAAACTCTTAAAGTTTGCTTTGCTATATTATCCCAATTAAAAATAGTTTCAGCAATTTTTCTACCGTTTTCTCCCATATATTTTGCATGCACAGGATTTTTGATAATTTCTTTTATACTATATGCAATGCTTTCAGGATTTAATTGAACTCTATAACCATTAACTCCACTCCAAATTAATTCCCCTGCCCCTGTTCCACAAGTAGCTATCACTGGCTTTTTACAACTCCAAGCCTCTAAAACTACTATTCCAAAAGGTTCGTTCCTACTTGGAACCACTACACAATCGCTAGCTTTAACTATTTTTGCTTTCCATTCATCACTTATATAGCCAGTAAAAAATACATTTTTACCTAATAATCCCATCTCATAAGCTCTTCTTTCTAATTGAGGTCTTAAATATCCGTCGCCAATAAATATAAATCTTGTATTTGGAAAGTCCTGTAAAACTAAAGGAATGCTTTCTAATAATATATCTACACCTTTTTGATGAGTCATTCTACCTAAAAAAGTAATTACTGGATCATAAACTCCAAATCCAAAATATTTTTTAACATCGTGATATGGATCTATTTCTCCATCAAAATTTCTTGCCCATATTCCATTTGGTATAACTCTAATTTTGTATTCTGGCACTTGATAAATATTCACTATTTCTTCTTTCATAGTTTGAGAACAAACTATTACTCTATCAGCAATATAAGTTCCAAACCATTCTAAATCTCTAATATGTTTAGCTTTTCCATCGTAAAAATTGTTTCCATCTCTTCCATATTGAGTTGAATGTAAAGTAAAAACAACTTTTTTATTTTTTGTCCTTTTTATTTCATCAATAGCAGTAACAACATGCCAATCGTGTCCATGAATTATATCAAAACTTCCAAAAATATTCTCTATTTCGTTAAATCGTTCAACCATACTTCTAGCCATATTAACTGTTAATTCTCTAATTAAATCGCTATCGAAAGCAAAACTAACTCTATGATAATGAACACCATCTATTAAACTATACATTCCTTGATTTGGTCCTATTCTAGTAAATACATGAACTTCATTTCCTAATCTCTCTAATGCAGCAGCTAACTCTGTAACATGCACCGCTAAACCACCAACAGCTAAAGAGTGCAAACTTTCCCAAGAAAATAATGCAATTCTTAATTTCATTTACCTAAAGGCTTTAAAACTATCACTTCAACTTTTGATTCTTTTTTAAATCTTTCAACATCAGCTTTTAACTCAATGTTTCTCCACTTTCCAAAATGCATTGGTATAACATATTTAGGAAGTATGTATTCTATAGCTTTTAGTGCTTGATCAACATCCATAACATAAGTTCCTCCTATAGGCAACAAAGCTACATCTATATTTTCTTTTCTCAACTCTTTCATCTCTTCTATTAACTCTGTATCTCCTGGATGATAAATTTTTACGTTATGGAAATTTACAATAAAACCTAAATATTCTTTTTCTTTTGGATGAAATGGTTTTTGTGGATTATAGGATGGAAATGCTTTAATTTTTACTCCTTTAACTTCTCTTTCATCATATGGTTTTAAAGTAATTGAATTTTTATAATCTTTTGTTACACATTCTGGACCAACAATTATTGTATCTTCTCTCATTAACTTTTTTATATTTTCATCATCTTTGTGATCAAAATGATCATGTGAAACAAAAATTAAATCTGCTTTTTTCGGATTTGTATCTAAAATGTATGGATCGAAATATAAAATTAAATCGTTATAAATTCTAAAACTAGCATGACCAAGCCATTCTATTTTTACATTTTTTATTTCAAAAACTCTCATAATTATAATTAAAATAAAAAATATAGACATTCTTATGGATTTAAATCCTAAAGAAAAATTAATTAGCGAAATAAACGAAAAAATAAAGATTTGCAAATTATGTGATTTATATAAAATAAGAAAAAATGCTGTGCCTGGAGAAGGTAATATAAATTCTAAAATAATGCTTATTGGATTAGGACCTGGAAAAGACGAAGATATTCAAGGCAGACCTTTCGTTGGTGCTGCTGGTAAATTTCTTAATGAATTATTAAATCTTGTTGGAATAAAAAGAGAAGAAGTTTATATAACAAATGTTGTTAAATGTATTCCACCAAATAATAAGCCAAATGAACATCAAATTTTCATATGTACTTCTAATTATTTAGACAAACAGATAGAAGTTATAAAACCAAGACTTATAATTACATTAGGAGAAATCGCAACAAAATATATTTTTGAAAAAAATGGAAAAAAATTTGTCAATATGAGTATACATGGAAAAGTTTTTGAATTTAAGAATTATTTTGTCTTGCCAATGTTTCATCCAGCAAGTGCATTATATAATCCAAGTTTAAAAGAAAAAATAATTAACGATTGGTTAAAAAATAAAGAATTTATTAGAAAGTTTTTAGCCAAATTAGAGTAAGAATATTTAGAATATTCTGCTACGATATTTTTTTAACGATTATTAATACATAACAAAACAAATCATAGATTATCAAGCATCTTTTTTAATCTATCCAATATATGGGAAATTTTCTCTTTAAGCATTCTAATTTCTCTCAATCTAAATAATGAGTATATATTTTCTTTTTCCTCACCCAAAATTTCTAAAATGTATTTTGCTTCAACACCTAAAACTTTACCCAAATATTTTATTCTTTCAGCTAGATAGAGAACATCTATATTAGCTTTTCCCAAAATTATTGTGTATATATCTACGAGATGTTTATATTTTCCTCTACTCGAATCTATATAAGCATAAAGTTTAATTGAAATTAAATCCTCTGGCGATGCATAACAAAAAGAATAACCTTCAGGACAAATAATTCTATTCCAAAAATTTCCATCGAAGTTGTATTTACCTATCTTTCCTGGATAAACATCTATGTGAATACCTCTTTCCCGATTATAGATAGCATATTTGTCTAAATTTTGATTATAGTAAGTTTGATATTCACTATCTTCATATCTTCTAATGAGTTTTTCTGCATAGTTCTTATCCTTAACTACTATATCAATATCGGAAACCCATCTAGTTTGGCGTTTCGATAAGAAACCTTGTATAGATAGACTACCTATTAAACTCATAAGAATATCACTATTATTTTCGAATAAGTAATTAACTATATCTAACATTTTTCTCATAGATGGCGGATTATATTTTCTATTTTCCATTATTTATTATTTAAGAGTGATAAATTTTAAAAGCTATATTTTCAATGCTAGATGACCGTTCAAAGCTTTTTCAAGACGCTTATCTACATCTTCCCAATTTACAACATTCCACCAATTGTCAACATATGAGCTACGATCATTTTTATATTGTAAATAATATGCATGTTCCCATACATCTAGCGCTAGTAGTATTTGTGCACTTGCTATATGCATTAAGTTGTGTTTTTCTATCTGTAGAATAAGTAGCTGCTCCTCTAGTGGTTCATATATCAAAACAGCCCATCCAACGCCCTCTACATTTTTAGCAGCTAGTGAAAATTCTTCTTTAAATTTTTCAAAACTACCAAAAAACTTATCTATAAAATCTCCTATTCTACCACCAGGTTTACCACCACCTTTGCCATTTGGAGCCATGTTTGGCCAAAAGATAGAATGTAGTATATGACCATTAAGATGAAAAGACAAATCTCTTAAAACTGCTCTAATGTCAATTTGTTGAATTTCGCCCCTCCTAAACTTTTCTAGTTTTTCTAAAGCAGTATTTGCTCCAATCACATAAGATTGATGATGTTTTTGGTGATGAAGCTTCATAATCTCCTCTGCTATATAGGGCTCTAGAGCATTATATGCATATGGTAGATGTGGAAGTGTATATCTTTTAGTTGTGACCATTTATTAAAAATAATTTAAAAAGTCTATATATAGTTTATCATTCTATCCTACACATTTCTAAATATTATTTGAGTAAAATAAATGTAACTAAAGTAATATTGTTCTCTTTTTCTTCTATTTTTTCTGTCTTGGCTCTCAATCCCATCTCCTTTAAGATGTATATTAGGTCCTCAAAATAGTCATAATAGCCACAAGTGAGACAAAAGTAACCACTAAATTCCACCAAAAATTTATCTTCTTGATAATACACTAGCCTAGCTGTTGCTTCCGGACTCCTATATTTGTTATATTTTTCGATTGCTTCTTCAATCAATTCTTTGCTCATTTTTTCAATAAAAATATTTATAGAATTTCTATATAAAAAAATATAGAAAAATATTTAAATTTAATTTTATACTATCAATTCGTGATAACATATATCATGATGGGAGAAAACACAACAAAAAAACAGAATAAAGAACTCGCTGAAGAACTTTTCGAAACGAAAAGATTATTTGAAAATTTAGGCGTTAGTCCAAGTATTCTTGAAGATGAAAAAGTAATTGAAATATTAGCTAACAAAGAAATTAGAGATACAATCGAAAAATATGAAGAAGATGTTGCTAAAGAAATTGCTGCTAGAATAGCTATTGCTGCTCATCGAATAAGAAATAAAGATGAAGTTGTTAAAATTAGCAGAATACTTGGAATGGATGAAGTTGTTAATACTATTAGAAAATATAAAGGTTCTCCCGCTAAAGAAATCGCTGATAGAATAGCTAATGCTGCCTATATATTAAGAAACGAAGACGAAGTTGTTAAAATTAGCAGAATACTTGGAATGGATGAAGTTGTTAATGTTATTAGAAAATATGAAGAAAGTGTTGCTAGAGAAGTTGCTGATTGGATAGCTCGTATTGCTTATGAATTAAGAGATGAAGAGGCACTTATTGAAATAGCTAGAACTATTGAAAAATATGAAGGAAATGTTGCTAGAAAAATTGCTAATAAAATAGCTTTTGTTGCTTATCTATTAAGAGACAAAGATGAAATTGTTAAAATTAGCAGAATACTTGGAATGGATGAAGTTGTTAATGTTATTAGAAAATATGAAGAAGACATTGCTAAAGAAATCGCTGATAGAATAGCTACCACTGCTTATGAATTAAGGGATGAAGAGGCACTTATTGAAATAGCTAGAACTATTGAAAAATATGAAGGAAGCATTGCTAAAGAAATCGCTTATAGAATAGCTATTTCTGCCTATGAGCTAGGAAATAAAGATGAAATTGTTAAAATTAGCAGAATACTTGGAATGGATGAAGTTGTTAATACTATTAGAAAATATGAAGGAGTTGCTGCTGAAGAAGTTGCTATATGGATTGGCGCTGCAGCTCATGCCTCAAGAAATAAAGATGAAGTTGCTAAAATTAGCAGAATACTTGGAATGGATGAAGTTGTTAATACTATTAGAAAATATGAAGGAAGTGTTGCTAGAGAAATTGTAGATTTAATAGTTGCTACTTTTTACGAATCAGAAGATGAAAATGAAGCCATTAGAATTGGTAAAATACTTGGAATGGATGAAGTTGTTAATGTTATTAAAAAATATAAAGGAGTTACCGCTGAAGAAGTCGCTATAAGGATTGTTTATGCTATAACTGAATTAAGAGATGCTTCGAAAGTAACTAGACTAATAAGATTTACTGAAAAATTTGGTGAAGATATTTTTGATTTTTTTAGTAGTCGCGAATTATATAAAGTAATCAATCTTGGATTAGATAATTTAGTTAGAGACAAAAAAGATCTTTATGCTATTGCTATTTACATAAAATCAAATAAAGAGCTTCCACTACCAACAAAAAATAACATAGATAATTATTTAGATTTAGCATTAAATCATCTAAAAAGTAAGTATGGTCTAAAAAAAGATATAAATTATGATCAATTATTGCTATTATTTAGCACTCAGAGACATCTTAGAGAAGAAATTATTAATTTAGTAAATATTTCAAAAGAAGTAAATCCTAAGTACTACTCCCTCTCTATAAAAGATGGAGACAATTCTCTGAATTATAGTAGAAAAGATCTCGAAAAATACTCTATTATAGCTATAGTTGGTTCGAAAAATAAAAACCTCGAAAAGGAAGCTATAAAAATTATTTCTAGTATTGTTGGAGAAAAAACAGTAAATAGGGCAAGAAATGAGTTTTATAAAAATTATAGAAACTTAATTAGAGAAATAGCAAACGCTTTTAATGAAAAAAATTATGAAAAAGCAATTAGTATACTAAAACAAACGAATAATGAAGCAATAATCGATGTTATTAACGCGATTAACTATAGAGATGTAAATATAAATAGTAATGTTGTCAAAGCTGTTGAGAGTAAGAATCCTTTAGATTATGATAATAGAATACAAATGGCTTGCGTTTATCTTCCTTATGGAGCGCGTATGGAAGATGGAATTCTTAAATATTGTAAAGACGATAGAATTAAATTGATAAAATACGATATTGGAAATAAAACATTAGGAAGTGCAATTTGTTACTTGGAAGATAAGAAACTATTAGTTGATTCTATAGAAGGGCATAGAAGATTCAGAAAAGAAGAGATATTTGAAATTGTTTATAGAGATTTAATTGAAAGAGCAAAAGAATGGGGAGTTGAGATTGTAATATTTAATACAAATGTTATGAACGAAACATCTAGAAAATTCTTAGATTATCTAAAAAGAAAAAATTTAGAAGAAAAAGAAATCGAAATGAAATTAAATACGGGCGCTTATCTCGAGGCAAAAAAACCAATAAGAGGATACATCGTTAGAATTAGTCAATAGTCTAAAATCTAAATAAAGTATACAAAGAAATATAGAAAAATACTTAAATTATGTTCGATAAAACTTGTGACGAAAAACTAGAAAAACACATAGGATCAAACTCAGAAAAATATATATTTTTATCTTTGATACTATTATCATGATGGGGGAAAACGCAACAAAAAAACAAAATAAAGAACTCGCTGAAGAACTTTTCGAAACAAAAAAATTATTTGAAAATTTAGGTGTTAGTCCAAGTATTCTTGAAGATGAAAAAGTAATTGAAATACTAGCTAACAAAGAAATTAGAGATACAATCGAAAAATATGAAGAAGATATTGCTAGAGAAATTGCTAATAAAATAGCTTTTTCCAGTTATCAATTAAGAAATAAAGAAGCAATTATTGAAATGGCTAGAACTATTGGAAAGTATGAAGGAAGTGTTGCTAAAGAAATCGCTGATAGAATAGCTAATGCTGCCTATCGAATAAGAGACAAAGATGAAGTTGTTAAAATTAGCAGAATACTTGGAATGGATGAAGTTGTTAATACTATTAAAAAGTATGAAGGAAGTGTTGCTAGAGAAATTGCTAGTGAAATAGCTTTTGCTGCTTATCAATCAAAAGATGAAAAAGCAATTGCCGAAATTAGCAAAATACTTAGAACGGATGAAGTTGTTAATACTATTAGAAAATATGAAGAAGATGTTGCTAGAGAAATTGCTATTTGGACAGCTCTTACCGCTTATGAATTAAGAGATAAAGAAGCTGTTATTGAAATGGCTAAAACTATTGAAAAATATGAAGGAAATGTTGCTAGAGGAATTGCCATGAGAATAGCTATCGTTGCTTCTCGATTAAGAGATAAAGAAGCTGTTATTGAAATGGCTAAAACTATTAGAAAGTACGAAGGAAATGTTGCTAAAGAAATTGCTAATAAAATAGCTATTGCTACTTATGAATTACGAAATAGTTCAGAAGTAATTAGAATGATAAAAACATTCGAATAATGTTTTTTATTTATAAATAATTTGGCAATTTTCGCAATAATAAGTTCTTCTGTTGTACTTTCCAAGCTTTGCTATTCTTATCTTAGAATTGCAAGATGGACATCTTCTTTTGCCATATATTAGCATGAAGTTTTTTAGTGATTTGCCTTCTTTTCTACACAAATAAAAAATGTTAGAGAAGTTAACAACTTCTTCTATTAAATTATCGATCAAATTCTCATTCAATTTCTTTGCTATGCTCAATGGATGAATTTTCGCTCTAAATAGTGCTTCGTTTTTAATTATGTTTCCAACTCCTGCAAAAATACTTTGATCTAGTAATACATCACAAACAAAACCCTCGTAACTTTTAACTTTGTCTTTTACTAAATTTTTATCAAACTTTTTACTCATTACGTCAATTCTTTCATCTATATCAAATTTATCCTTTTCTACAATCTTAACAGAAGTATTATAAAAGTTTATAACATTGTTTTCGACAACAATTTGTAGTCTTTCCTTCCTATTTTCTACTTTTTCATTTATTCTGAAGCTACCATACATCAAAAAATGAATTATGAGATAAACATCTTCAAGATCAAAAATTAACCTCTTTCCAAAAGACTTAATATCTACTATTCTTTTATTTAAGATTTTTTCTTTGTTTTCTCTTGTGTTACCAGAAACTTTTTCTATGATTTTTCCCTTTAAAAATTCCAACTTCTCTTTAATTACTAATACTCCTGGGCCTTCCATGAATAATATATTATTTCAATCCTACATTAGTCTGATTCTAACATTATGCTGAACTATTCGATCAACTTCAACCATTTGATTTCAATCCTACATTAGTCTGATT
>JAHLMO010000003.1 GCA_018920305.1 Candidatus Aenigmatarchaeota archaeon | reverse complement strand
TAAAAATCTTAGCTCTGGAGAGTCAAAAGAAATCTATTTAACAGATTTACCAAAAGGAATAATTAAGAAAATAGAAATTTATAGTATAGATGTTTGTCCAAATATGTTAGTTGGAATTAGAAGTGTAGATATTGAAGTTTAAACAACTTTTATTCCTTTTGGTTTTCTTACTTTTCTTATTCTTTATAAAATTAATGTCAAATTGTCTAGTGTTTTTGAGTTCTTAAAATTTGGCTACTATAAAATGGGCCCGCTGGGAGTTGAACCCAGCCCTCTGCCGCGTGAGGGCAGCATCCTACCGCTAGACCACGGGCCCAAAAAGATATTACTTTCTTATTTTTCTCCAGTGAACGCTTGTATTAAGAATTATTCTATCTTCGAAGAAATCAAAAATAAGATGAATTAAAAATGCTAAGAGAAGAAGAGATAAGAATAAATTAAAAAACATAATTATTGGTACTAATATTAGAAGAATTATAATGAAATAGATATTATGAAATATTAAAAATCCTCTTCTTTCTCTGTCACTTTTTATGTTAAAAACTAAAAATTCTTTAAATGACCTAAACTTAATATATTTTAAATAAATAAGATGATCTATATCAGGTAAAAAAGCTCCTATAAAAATTGCAATGAATCTTTCCATTAGGGATAGTTCTTGAATGTATAAAAGGGAGAGAACAAAAAGTATCACTGGGATTATAAAATGCAATACTGCGTGTAATTTCCATGGTTCCATAATTTAAAAAAATAAAAATAATAAAGAAATTATCAGAAAAATAATAGAAGAGATTATAAAAAAAGATAGATATAGCGGCGAATAAAAAAATAAAATAGAACCAAATGAATTTCTATAAGGAAATAAAAAAGAAAGAATTAATATAGAAGGTAAAAATGTAAGCAAAAAATTCTTAATTATTATTCCTAAAATTGCAAATATAAAAAGTGTTAATATAAAAATAAAAGACACTCTTCCAATTTCTTTTGAGGTAATTTTATTTTCAAAAATTTTTCTTGCTTTTGAATAATAGTATACTTCTTCTAAAGATAGTATTGGAAAAAAGGGAATTTTAAAGATTGTAAATACCATAGAAATTAACATACCAAAGATATTTAGTTTAAAGAGCGGTTTTATATAAATTTTTTCCGAATAGAGAAAAGATATTATAAAAGGAAAAAACAAAACTAAAAAAGATGTTATTAATGAAATAAAATAGTTTAGAGAAAAGATATATGCTATTGAAATTCCGCAAAATAAAGATGCAATGATTATCGTTAAAAAGTTTTGAATAAACATCAAGAAAAGAAGTATTTTAGTGCGTCTTCTATGTTATGAACTTCTATAACTTTCATTCCAATTTCTTTTGAAATATCTATTTCTCTCATTTCAAAAGTTATTCTACAAAATTCAAAGTTCCCAATTCTAGTACAATCTCTTTTTGGAATAAGTTCATATTCTATTGATTGACCCCTTGGAACTAAACATATTTTCGCATTATATTGATTTTTTGCTGCTAAACATTTTTCTTTTATAGCTCCAACTCTTCCAATATTTCCATTTTCATCTATAGTACCTGTAATTACAACATCTTTTTTAAATTCTTTTTGAGTTAGTGCAGCTATAGTTGCAATAGTAATTGCTGAACCAGCAGATGGGCCACCAATTATTGAAGCATTAGCTTCTATAGTATAAATAATATCTAAATTCGATGTGTTAATTTTTGTAATTTTTTCAGCCAAATTTTTTGCTATTCTTATTGAGTTTTGTGTATCAATCCAAAACAATAAATTTTCAATGTTTACTAAAACTTTCCCACTACCATTTTTAACCTCAACAATTAATTTTGTTATAACACCATTTCCATATTCATCAACAGCTAATAATGGAAACTCTACTTTTGAATAATTAGAAAAATATTGAGAAGCAAAATCAATTTTAGATGGTAGATTGTTTGTATTTTCAAGTTTATTTTTTTTGAAAATAATTTGAAGGTTATAATATATTGAGAAAATACTCAAAATTATTACTAAAAATGAGAGTAACAAAATAATATTATTGTTATTTTTATTCTTCCTCTTTTCTCTCATATAAGATAATAAGCGGAAGAATATATAATAATTGGTGGGGGCGCGCTTAGGGTCGATAGATTAACCCACTACGATTTACCCAACCTTCGGCTAGTAAGCATATCCGTGAACGCAGATATTATAGCTTATGGCTGCTTCCTTTCGGACCTCACCAGGTTCGCTATAATATCTGCCCCACGGATATGCTTACTTCATAGCCTACGGTTGGATCGTAGTGAGTTAATCTACCTTCCCTAAGCTACGGCGGCCGTTATGGACCGTTTGCCCTGGCGTTTTGCCAGAGGGGAGGCCCAGCCCCCCGCCGGAGGCCCCCACCTAATTATTTTATAGTTTTTATTAAATAATAAACGAAAGCTTTAAATAATTTATTTATAGAAATAAATAGTAAGTAATATGAACTACTTACTTTTCGAAGAGGAAGAAGAAGACTTTGAAGAGGACTTCGAAGAAGAAGAAGAGTGGGAAGAAGAAGACTTTGAAGAAGACTGGGAAGAAGAAGAGGACTGGGAAGAGGAAGAAGAGGAGGAGTAATGGCTAAAAAACTCTAAAATCTATCCTTACTTTATATATTTTTGGTGCATACGGCAAAACTTTTATTTTTTCGAGGATTTCGTAATTAAAATTAAGTAATTTGGTGGCTTCTTCAATATCATTTAGTGCTTTTTCAAATAGATTATCTTCTTTACCCCAATTATAGTAGTGAATAACTGTATTTTCTTTAGCAAATTCTAATGCTTTAATTAAAAAGTTTTCTGTAGAAATCGGTAATGTTACCAAAATTCTATCAAATTTTTCTTTTAAATTTAAATATCTTACATCACAGAGTATGTTAAATAATCTATTTTCTACCTTATTTATCTTTTTATTTTCTTCTGCATATTTTATTGCGTATTTATTAATTTCTATACAATAAATTCTTACATCTTTTATTTTTTTAAAAATTGCAAATGCAAATGGAGCAATACCACTAAATAAATATAGTATCTTCTCGTTTTCTCTAACTTTTGATGCTATTCTTTGTCTTTCAGTTGATTCTCTTGGAGAAAAATAGACTTTTGTTGGATCTAATTTTAGAAAATAACCATATTCTTTATGAATTACTTCAGTATTTTTATCTCCAATTATTTCAAACTCATATAATCTTAGATTACCTTTTCTTGGTGTTTTTTTAAATAATACAGATTTAACATTCTTATTCAATTCCATTATAGCTTTTGCTATTTCGTTTTTATATCTATCATATATTTCATTCCAATCTATAATAGCAACAGCTTTTTCTTTATTGCCGATTATATCAAAACTTCTAGGTATTTTATCTAAAATTTCTTTAGGAATTTTATCCTTTAATTTTTCTTTTAACATAATTATGAATATGATAGTTGCGCTAAATTTCAAAGCTTTTAGAGAATTGATTGGATATAACTCTGTAAAAGTTATTAGAAAAATTGATAAAAGATTTAAAAATATAAGTGTAATTGCTATAATAAATCCAGCAGATATATCTTTAGTTTCTATGATCAAAAGAAAAAATTTAAAAATTTACGTATCTTTAAATAGATATTGCGAAACTTATGGTTCCTTTACAGGTTGTGTTCCTTTAGATTATATAAAAGAAATAGGTATTGATGGTGTTCTGTTAAATCATTATGAGAATAGAATAGATTTAAAAACTATCAAACAATTTATCGAGTACTGTAAAAAAGTTAATTTAGAAACAATGGTTTGTGCAAAAAACTTAAAAGAAGCTAAAAAAATAGATAAATTAAATCCAAATAGTATAGCATACGAAGTACCAGAATTAATAGGTAGTGGAAAAGCAATTTCAAAATATAAAGCAGAAAGTTTAAAAAAATTTGCTAAGATTGTTAGAAATATTCCTATATGTGGTGCTGGAATTTCTGAAGCTATTGACGTAAAAATTGCTAAAGAATTAGGAGTTAAGGGTGTATTAATTGCTAGTGCTTTTGCAAAAACTAAAAATAAATTAGAATTTCTTAACCAAATAGACAAAATTTTATGAGAGCATTAGTTGTTGGAAGTTCTTTAATAGATATAGTTTGTAGATTTGAAGATAAAATCATAACTAAGAAAAATAATTTAATATTAAACTTGGGGTCAAAATATAATTTAGATTTAATAGAATTTTCTGTAGGAGGATCTGCTTTAAATATTGCTTGTGATCTAGCTAATTTGAATAACGAAGTTAGTTTAATTTCTAGAATTGGAAAAGATATCTATGGAAACTATATATTAGAAACTTTGAGAAAATATAAGGTAAATCCTCTAATTAAAATCGATAAGGAATCTACAGGCTTTTCAGTAATTTTGCTGAAAAATGGAGAAAAAATTGTTCTATCTAGCAAAGGAGCTTCTGAAAATTTAGAAGAAAGTGATATAGATGAGGAAATGATAAAGAAAAATGATATAATAATCGCAACTAGTTGTGGAAAAAATTCTAAAAAAATTTATAAGAAAATTTTTAAATTATCAAAAAAATATAATAAATTTTTCGTTTTTAACCCAAGCATTTCAATAATAAGGAGAGAAAGAAATTTATTAGAGATATTTAATGATGGCGAGATAATTATTTTAAATGAAGAAGAAGCCAAAGAACTAACTAAAAAAAGAAATATTGACAAAGCTGCTAAAAAATTACTAAAACATTTTAGAAGAGTAATAATTACATTAGGAAAAAAAGGTTCAATTTATTTTGATTATAATAATAAAATTTATCAAAAAGCGTATAAAGTAAAAGTCGTTAGCACGATAGGTGCAGGTGATAGTTTCACTGCAGGTTTTATTCATTATTATTTTAAAACAAGAAATATAGTCGAATCTTTAAAATTTGCAGCTGCATATGCAGCAATTAACGTTTCTAATTTTGGAAGTATAGTTGAAGCAAAAGAATTAGAAGTTTTAGATTTTATTAAAAAATTCAAAACTTAAATCTTAGACGGTAAAAAACTTTTTAAATTCTTCTTGTATTTCAATTTTTTTAAAATGGAGACACGCATCAATATATGCCCAAGAAATCGTTATTGCTTCGAAAGAGTTTAAATAATCTTCCTTTTCAAAAAAGTATTTTGCATCGTAAAAATAACTTTTTGCTAACTCTATTAATTCATTATCTTCTAATATTTTTAAGTTCTTCATAACTTCTTCAATAATTTTTATTTGCTTTTCTGCTAATTCCTTTAGTTTTTCCTTCATTTAAATGTTTAAATTTAAAAGCCTTATTATATTTTCATCTATTGTTTTTTCCACAGTTTCTAAACTAATATTTTTTAATTTTGAGATATATTCTAAACAGATTTTTATATTTGTAGGTTCATTTATTTCTTTTCCAATTCCACACCAAGGAGAATCAGTTTCTGTAACTAAAAACTCTAGAGGAATTTCCTTAGCTACATTCTGAATTGCAGGATTTTTATATACTTGATTGTTTATACTTATAAAGTAATTTTCCTTTATGATTTCTTTTGCAGTTTTGATTTTTCCGTCAAAAAAATGAAAAACCGCACTTTTAACATCTTCATTAACAATAATTTTAAAAACATCCTCAATTGCTAATCTTGCATGCAATATTATAGGTTTTTTAATATCCTTAGAAATTTCAATAAATCTTTTAAAAACTTCTATAGATTTTTTAATTTTTTCGCTTTCTTTTATCCAGTAATAATCTAATCCGATTTCTCCAATTGCAACTATTTTATCTCTATTTTGATAAATAAATTCTAGATATTCATCTATCTCCTTTTCTGTATAGTTAATTGCTTCAATAGGGTGCAAACCTAAAGAACTAAACACAAAATTCTTATATTTTTCTGATAGTTGAATAGAATGTTTTGCATCTTCAAAATTAGTTGCAGAATCTATAATAGCTTTTAAGTGTTTTTTATATTCTTCGATTTTATTAACTAATGGATTATAATTTTTATTAAATGTTTTAGTACTTAAATGACAATGTATATCTATCATAAATTTTTATTTGAATGCTTTAATAGTTTAAAGCTTATATGTTTTTTGTAGAAATTCCTCGTATTCACTATTATAATATTCTATGTTCATGCTCATATCTAAATCAAAGAAATATAAATTACTTACTACTCTAACATTTTTTATTCCATTATTTTTTAAAATTTCTCTGATATTTTTTGCGTGAGCTGCGCCTACAATAACTAATATTCTATATTTTCCAAATTCTCTTTTAAGCTCTTCAACATATTTCATAATTTCGTAAGCCATTTCTCTTTCTCTCAGATTGTTTATATATCTCATAAGTTCTTTATTATTTTCACTACTTGCCTTAATATAAGCTTCTTGCAGATGTTCATTATTGTCTATAATCTTTTCTTCAGACCCAACTTTGAGAATTGCTTCTTTTATATAAAAATCTCTTATTATAAGTCTATAAATTATTCTCAAATGTATAAGAAATTCTAAATATTTATATAGATCAGCAAGATACGTTAAATATTTTTCTATATCAGTATCTAATTTTTCATGGATAGGAGAGTTTATTGATTTTATTGATTCTTCTACAAATTTACGTAAATTATAAAATTCCTTGCCATTTAAATCAAGCAAATTAGTATCGATATTAATTTCATACTTTTTTCTTTTATTTTTTATCGAATATCTTTTCAAAATTTTTGATATAATATTTTCTAATTTTTGTCTTTCTTCTTCTGAAATTCTATCACTAATAGTTTCTAGATAATATTTAATAGTTCCTATTTCTTTCATGTTTTCTATAAATTCCTTCTTAGAATCTTCTATACTACCTTCAACTTCTCTTAAATCTTCCGATTTCAACATATGACCTTCCGATAAAACTTTATAAGGTTTGAGCTTCTTTATTAACCAACTTATTATTTTTGCATCTAATTCCGATAAGTGATTCTCGCCATATATTACGATTAGATCTCTATTAATTTTTTTATCAATTACAGATGAAACTATTTCTTTGATAGATCTAATAGCAAACGGTACTTCAAATAGAATATTCGAAATCTTTTTTATTTCGTTTCTTACGTTCATAAATGATTACAAATACATCCTCTATTATGTTTTTTAATGATTAGCGTTATTATTTAGAACTAAAATTAAAAATATTATATATGAAGATTGCCGGGGTGGCGGAGCGGTTTCACGCGGCGGGCTGCAGGGTTTTGCGATTTATGAGCGATAGAAACCCGCAGATCCCGGGTTCGAATCCCGGCCCCGGCTTTTTCCCTATTTAGATATTAAATTTTAAATACATACATTTTGTCGTGGATCTCCTAAGATCTATTTACTCCTAATTTTTTAAATTTGAATTTAGGTGTTTAGGTGTTTCAATTAGAATAAACAAAAATTAAAAAATTGTAGACCTTTTATTATAGATTTTTTCATACGTTTGCAACTTATAAACTTTTTCAAACGATTAAATTTTATAAAGAAATACGTAGCAACGAAGATATAAGAGAAATAGGAATAGTATTAATAACAGCAGTTATGGTTGTGGCTATAATAGGAATAATGTTTACTAAGGATTATCTTAAATTAGGAATATGTATCTTAGGTCTAATAATAGTAGCATATATAGTCTATAAAATGATATCTAAAACTAAAATCTATAGTAGAAAAAGTAAAAAATAACTTTATAATTTTTAACTGAGAAAAATTTAATCAAATTTAAAAATCTCTTTTAATTTTATTATGAGTAATAGCGAATTTTTAGTTCCTTTAAAAGGTTTAAGAGATTTTCCGCCAGAAATTGAAATTCTTAGAAGAAAAGTTTTTTCAAAAATAGAAAAAATTTTTCAAATATATGGATTCGATCCTATAGAAACTCCAATAGTTGAAAAATGGGAAGTTTTAAAAGGTAAATATGGAGATGAAGCTGAAAATAGATTAATTTGGAGATTTAAATTACCTTATAGCGAAAAAGAATTTGGATTAAGATATGATTTAACTGTTCCTTTAGCTAGATTTTATGCAAGATTTAGACCAAAATTACCATTTAAGAGATATCAAATAGGTAGAGTTTTTAGATATGAAGAACCGCAAAAAGGAAGATATAGAGAATTTTGGCAGTGTGATTTTGATATTTTAGGTTCAAAAAGTTTTTTAGCTGATGTAGAAATTTTAAATGTAGTTGTTGATGTATTTAAAAAATTTAATTTTAAAGATTATTTAATTAAAGTTAACGATAGAAATTTATTAACCCTTATTTTTGAGAAAAAAATTGGAATCGAAAAAGAAAAAATAATTAGGGTCTATAGAATTATCGATAAATTGGATAAAATAGGAATAGAAAATGTTATAAAAGAATTAGAAAAAGAATTAAATAAGGAGCAATTAAATGAAATCAAGAAAATTATTAGTATTTCACAATTAAGAAACGAAGAAATATTTGTTGAATTAGAAAAACTTAATTTAAAAGAAATAGATGTTTATTTAGAGAATCTAAAAAATATAATAGACTTTGTAAAAGATAAAAAAAGAATTAAGATAGATTTATGTTTAGTCAGAGGTTTAGATTATTATACTTCAACAATATTCGAAGCTGTAGTTGAAAAACCAAAAATTGGAAGTTTAGCTGGTGGTGGTAGATATGATAATTTGATTTCTAAGTTTATAAATCAAGATATTCCAGCTGTTGGAGGAAGCATAGGAATAGAAAGATTAATTGATGCATGCTTGGAACTAGGAATTTTAAAAGTAGAAGAAAAGACTTATTCTGAAGTTGGTGTAATTTATTTAGAAAATGTAGATTTAAAAAAAGTACTAGAAATCGTAAATAAATTGAGAGAAAACGAAATTAATACTTATTTTCATTTTGAAGGTCTTAGGAATGTTTTAGAGGGAATAAAAGAATTAGAAAGAAGAGGGATAGAATATGCGTTAATAATAGGAGAAAAAGAAATTAGTGAAAATGTTTTTACTTTACAAAATATTAGAACAAAAGAAAGAAAAAATTTAAGTTTGGAAGAGGCGATAAATTATCTAAAGCATCTAAAACAAAAAGTTTAATTAATTATATCCTGTTATAACTATTTCTTTTATATTTGGTGGAATTATTATTTTTGGATTTCTAATTGCAAATCTAATCATAATTAATCTCTTTTTAGGTCCTGGAACACTTCCTTCAATTAGAATATAATCACTTCTTACTAAACCATAATGAGAGAAACCACCCTTTGGATTAATTTCTTGTCCATTAGAGGAAATTTTTAAAATTCTTTTATTTAGTTCTGTTCTTCTTTGAAATCCAAGTTGACCTTGCATAGGCACCCTACCTGGTAAAACTCTACCTACACCTTGGGCTCCTAAAGATCCAACATGTCTAATTCTTTGTGTTGCTTTTCTTCTTTGCTCTTTTACACCAAATCTTTCTACAGGCCCAGCAGTACCTTTACCTTTAGTTACTGCTATCACATCTACCAATTGACCTTCTTTAAATATTTCGCTAACCTTTATCTCTTTTCCTAAAACATTAAATGCATAATTTATAGCATCTTCAACTTTTCCTCCAATTTCTATCTCAAAAACTTCTGGTTTTTTCTTTTTTATTCCAGCTAACCATGGTTGTGTAGCTACTACTATTCTAACCTTTTTTATTTTAGATTTGTCTAATTTTTCAAATTCTTTAATAGCTTCATCATAGTTGCTCTTAAAGTTAGTTATTTTTCTTTTCAAATTTTTCGGAATGTTTTCATCTTTTGCGTAAATGTCCAAAATACTTCTATATCCTTTTATTGTTAATTCGTAAAATCTTATCCCTATAACCTTTAATGGTGGAACCTCTATTACTGTAGCTGGAACAAAATATTCTTCTTCTATTTCTTTTTTTAGGACTTTTCTTTTTCTTATTTCTATAACATGAACCATACCAGCTTTATAGCCAGCAAACGCTAAAGGCATAGCTTTATCATAATTAGGATAAGATTTTATAGTTGGATAGATCCTTTTAGCTCTTTTTCTAGGCCAAAATGCTCTACTTCCTGCTAGTGGTTTTGAATCTTTTACCATAAATTATAAGAACTAAAAATTATTAATAACATCTGATAAATAGTTTTTCTTCATCATCTCTGTTGACCGTCGTTTCTTCATTCATAAATTTAATCTAAGATAGAAGAAATTATAAGATCTAATTTCTTATAGAATTCTTCTAGAGAAGAATTATTTTCAACTATAAAATCTGCTATTTCTTCTAATTTATCTAGACCTAATATCTCTTTATCTCTTTTATCCCTTTCTAAAAACTCTTCAAAACTTAGATTAAAATTTTTATCTTGTATTTTTCTTCTTTCATATCTTATTTTTGCGGGCGCAAAAATAAAAATTAAATAAAAATTTTTGTTAAACTCATTTTTGAATGCTTTAATTTCACTTAAGCTTCTTATTCCATCAACAATAATTTTGTTAGCTTTAATATCTTTTATTTTTTCAATAATTTTTAGTGCAAATATTTCTTCCTTTCCATATCTCTCTCTTATAATTTTTCCAACTTCACTCAATTTTCTTTTTTTCTCTTCTAAACTTAAATCTTCTTGAATTAAGTTTAACTTAATAGCTTCTTCCTCGATAATTTTGGAAATTTCAAAAACTTCAAAATTGTATTTTTCTTTTAGATATTTTGCAGCTTCGCTTTTACCGCTTGCTGCGTATCCAGATAAACCTATTATTAACATATTATTAACATAAAATAAGTTTAAGAATAATTATGAGACTAATAATATTTGGACCACCAGGAAGCGGAAAAGGGACATACTCATCGATTTTAAAAGAAAAGCTAGGAATTGAGAAAATATCTACTGGAGATATCTTTAGAGCCGAAGTAAAAAAGCAAAGTGAACTAGGAAAAAAAGTTGAAAGCTATTTAAAGCAAGGATTATTAGTACCTGATGAAATAGTCATAGAAGTTGTTAAAAAGATTATAGACGAAAAAAAAGATAATTTTATTTTAGATGGTTTTCCAAGAACTGTTAATCAAGCAGAATGGTTAATAAATTATATAAAAATAGACGCAATAATAAAAATTAATGTTCATGATGAAATTTTAATCGAAAAGATTAGTGGGAGAAGAGTTTGTAGTAATCCTAATTGTGATGGAAATTACAATATTACCGATATAGACAAAGTAATTGATGGTATTCATTATAAATTACCTTCTCTTTTACCGAAAAATGATATGATTTGTGATAAATGTGGTTCTAAATTAATTCAAAGAGATGATGATAGACCAGAAATTGTAAGAGAAAGATTAAAAGTATATTATCAACAAACAAAACCTGTAGAGGAATATTTACGAAAAAAAGGATTGTATTTCGTCGAAATTTGGGCAAATAGAGAACCAAAATTCATTGCTGAAGAAATAATAAGTAAATTAAGTAACAGATAATTCAGACTTATAATATTTTGAAATTAATTTCTTTATATTTTTTATTATAGGTTTTTTATTTTCTTTAGGTATTGATTTTATACATGCTTCTAAAGTAGCTTTATTATAACAATGACAATAATTTTCGTACGCTACTAGATAGAGATTTTTATCTATTCTTGATCTTAAAGGTCTAAATACGTATTCTTCCCAATAACTATAGAATTCTTTAGGATTATATACTCTTATTCTATTTTTTACTTTAAGATGATTATAGTACTCTCTGGGGAATTGTCTTTTAATTTTTTCGAATTCTTCTCTAACTAATTTATAACTTTCGAATTCATTTTCATAAATTTTAATTACAATTCCTTCTATAACGTTTTTAGTCTTATCTATTTTTGTTTTACCTTCTTTTTCAATGATTTTTATCAAATTTGGATTAATAGTATTTTTAAAAGCAGAATTTCTGTTTAAAGATTTATTTATTATTTCCTTGTTTAGTGAGCCTATATAAAAAATAGGTACAAAAAAATAGCCCAAAATAAAAGAAATTTTTGAAGAAATTTCTGGAGAAAGATATCTAAGTTCTTTATCATTTTCCAAAACTGCGCCATCAAAGACAATTTTTGTGGATGGAGATTCGTAGTTTATTACATGTAAATCTTTTACATTGACATTTTCAGCAAAGAGACATAAATATAAATCTTTTTCAATTTCTGCACACGAATCTAAAAAACTATCCGATAACTCACCATCAATTTTTTCTTCAATATAAACTTTTTTTATATCTTTTTCGAATAACTTATCTTCATCGATTTCTTCTGGTTTTCTATAGGAAATTCTTAGCATAATTTAAATGGTATTATAATAGTAATTTATTTGTCTTTACTATTTCTATTAATAGATTTATGTATATAGCTATAACTTAAATCTCTCAAAAGATAAGTTAAATCATCTAGACTCATATCTCTACGATGGTGATGTATATATTTTTGTAATGTATTGAGGGCTTCTGCATCTAAGATATAGACATTCTTTTTTAAAAGTCTATTTAATATGATAGAAAACTTTTTTACAATTCTTTGATCGTTTGTAAAAAGTATATATATCCCTTTTCCATTTTTTATTTTAGCATAAGTTGTGATTATTTTAATATAGTTAATATCATCTTTGTCGAATACTTGCTTTAAATCTTTTTCTGATAGATCTCTATGTTCTCTATCAAAAATTTCTCGATATTGTTTTTCATATTCTTCTCTAATGATATTTACATGAATCCCATTAATCCTTATTGAGTATTCCTTTAGTTCAGAATATATACTGTTTTCTATTTGAGAATATTTTCTTCTTTTAAGATATTCGTTAAATTTTTTCAGTTTCTTATCATCTAAATACTTCCTATATTCTTTTCCTTCTAACTTTTCTATTGCATTTTTTAAAGAAGATTCAAAGGAAAGAAGTTTAACTGAAATTTTGTAATTGGAATCAAATAATTCCTTTTCGAGATAACTATGAAAATTCTTAAGACTATTAAAACTTTCTATATGTGATTTTTGGGACTCTTCTAGAGAACTTCGCTTTGAATACATTTTTCCATATTTTTCTAATAATCCACCAATTAGCACACACTCATCAAGAAACACGTATAGAGTTTTTCGTCTTGTAGTTTCTTGTTTCATAAAAGTAATAATAAATTTCAAATTATATTTATATTAAAGTTAATCATTAATATTTAAATTTATAATAAACTATTTATTATTATATTTATTGTTTTAGAAAAATTTTATGATTTCAGAGTTTTTAGATATAATAAACGAATTAAAAAAAAGAAATATTAAAAAAATTTTTATCCAAATTTCAGAAGGCCTAAAGACCAAAATAGAGGAAATACAAAAGATTTTTGAGGAAAATGATATAGATGTTATTTTTAGTTTAGAACCTACTTATGGAGCTTGTGATGTAAGAGATGAAGAAGCAAAAAGATTGGGTTGTGAAGCATTAATTCATATTGGTCATTCTAATTTTGGGGTTAAATCTTCTATACCTGTTTTTTATGTTCATTATATTTTTGATGTAGAGAAAGAGAAGATAGAAAAAATATTAGAAAGATATGAAAATATGTTTATTTATAATTCATATACAATAGTTTCAAGTTTACAATATGTTAACTACGTTAAGTATGTAAAAAGTTTTTTAGAAATGAAAAATAAAAAAGTTTATACTAAAAAAGTTTTAGAGTATGAAGCTCAAATATTAGGTTGTAATGTAAATGCTGCTAAAATAGATGAGGCAGAAGCGATAATAGTTATTTCTGAAGGATTTTTTTACCCTTTAGGCTTGTTACTAGAAATAGAAAATAAACCTATAATCTATATCGATCTTGAAAAACAAGAAATTAGAGACATTAGTTTTTTAAGAGAAAAGTTTCGAAAAATAATAGCGTGGAACTTAGTAAAATTTAAAGAAGCTAAAAAAATTGGATTATTAGTTAGTTGGAAGAAAGGCCAAATATTTTATGATGTTTTTAAAATAAAAAAAGAAATTGAAAAAATGGGAAAAAAAGTATATATTTTTGCTTTTGACGAGATTGTGCCTGAAAAATTAGAAGGTATAAGTGTGGATTTTTTAATAAATCTAGCTTGTCCAAGAATTTTTCCAGATGACATAGAAAGATACAAAATTCCTTTGCTAAATTTTTCAATCCTACTAAAAAGTTTTTATGAAGAAAAAGGAGTTAGAAGTAATTCTATCTAATTTGAAGAGTTTTGAAAATCCAAAAGTAGAGTTAGAACAATACGAAACTCCTAGCGATTTAATAAGTGAAATAGTTAACGAATTAAATTTAATGAATTTAATTAGAAATAAAAAAATTCTGGAAATTGCTTGTGGAACTGCTAAATTTTCAATAGCATTATCTTTTTTTAATCCAAAATTAATCTTTGCTTTCGATATAGATAAAGATGCTATAAAGATTGCTAAAGAAAATTATGAAAAAATAAAAAACGAATACGAAAATCATAATATTTCAAAAATATTTTTTTGTATAGGTAATATGAAACAAATTAAATTTAAAGAGTATTTTGATTTATCGATAATGAATCCTCCTTTTGGAATTCAAGGAAAAATTAAAGATTTGGAGTTTTTAGAATTTGCTTTTAATTATTCAAATTTTGTTGTTTCAATAAATCCAAACGGCAAAAATATTGAATTTTTTATAAATTTTTCGAAAAAATATAATTTTGAATTAGTAAAGTATAAAAAGTATCTTTTTCCTATTAAAAAAATTTTTTGGTTTCATAGAAAAAAAGAAAAAAAGATAGAAACCTTAGTTTTGTTTTTTAGAAAATTGTTTTCTTGACACAAACTTATTGTCTTTTATATAAAATCTCAAATTTTCTTCTAAATCTCTTTTTACACCGATTCTTTTTGAGCTCTCTATTTCAAATTTTTCTTCTTTACTCTTTGCTATATATAATAAGCCCTTTTTATAAACTTTTATTCCATTTAAACTTTTATCAATTTTTAATGCTTTCGTTAATTTTCCAGGACCATTAGTTTCAAAATTAATATTTTTTATTGGTTCAATTGCTCTTATTAATACAGCACCTGCTTTATTTTTTTGGTGCGCAACAATATTTAATAACCAATTGGAATGAACCATATAAATTAGAGTTATTCCTACGTCTCCATATAAGGAATTTACAACATATTTTGGAAATCCTAAATAAGCTCTAGATGCGGGATCTTCTTTTCCATAATATGCTTCAACTTCAACAATCTTTCCAATTAATTTTTTATTATCAAATTCTCTAATTAGGTACTTTCCTAATAAATCTTTTGCAACTTCTTTAGTATCTCTTTTATAAAAACTTTTTTTCAAGATTTTCATTTAAATTTAACAATATTTTTCTCCGCTCGATACTAATAAGCTATTCCTTATATAGATTGGAGCATCCAATCTTAATGCTAGTGCAATTCCATCACTAGGTCTAATATCAATTTCTCTTATTTTATTTCCTTGAGAAATAAAAGCTCTTGCAATATAGGAATTATTTCTAACTTCTTCAATTCTTACGTCAATAAGCTTTATATTAAATTCTTTAAAAATATCAGAAGTTACATCATGCGTATTCGGTCTCCAATCTCTTCTTTTTTGTAGTGCATTACTAATCGATCTTATTTGGACATCTTCAATATAGCCTATTAATCTATAGCATCCCGAATATAAAATTAATGCGCCATTTTCTGGAATTACATCAATTTTTTCAACTCTAGAATATTCTTCTGTCGAAAGTTGTGGAAAAATTTTTATTAATTCAGAAACATCTTGTAGAATTTCCTTTTGGTAAAGAGATACGATGAATGATAAGATAGAAATAAACAATGCAATTAGAACGATAATTAGTTGTCTATCCATAAGAATTAATCTTAAAAATACTTTAAATATTCGATTAATCTTCTTTTCTCTTTCTTTATATCTAAATATTTTTCAAAAATTTCACTTCTAATTATATCAAAACATTCTTGTAAAACTTCTAAAAATTCTCTACCTTCTCTTGTTGCGATAAATCTGCTCTTATAGTCACTAAAAACTAAGTTAATGGTATAAATATCTCTACGTTTTTCTATATGTAATTTCAAAAATCCTTGATTAAATATTTTTCTTATTTTTTTAATAAAATTCTTTATATAGAAGTCAACGTAATCAGAATAATATTTCTTTATATTCTCTTTTCCAATAATTATTACATTTATTTTTTCTTTTTCATCTTTTATTAAAACCTTTAGTAAATCTTTTTTAGTTATTATTCCTTGTAAATTTTCATTAACAACGCAAGAAATTTTATAATAAAACATTTTTTTAATTATATTAGAAATTTTTTCATCACTAGAATATGTTATAACATTTTTAGTCGCAATTGATATTATAGGGTTTTCGAAAATCTTAAGTTTTTTTCCTATTAGTTCTCCTAATGTTGTCTTTTCTTTAAATTCCTTTAGAATAAAATCTGTTATGTCTTTAGATGAAACTATTCCAGCAAGTTTTTTATTTTCTATTAATGGAATATGAGAAATGTTATACTTTGCCATATATTTTATCGCTTTATAAATTGGTTCTTTCGATTCTAAAATAATTATATTTTTTGTTTCGATGTCTTCTGCTTTAACATTTCCAAATTTTTCTTTTATTATTTCTAAAAGTGAATCAATTTTAATAATTCCTTTAACTCTATTTTCCTTATCTAATAGCGCAGCTAAATAACAATCGCTTTCTATCATTCTTTTAGCAGCTTCGATTTCATCAATTTTGTAAACTTTACAATCTCTTTTTTTAACCTTTTTCAATTTTTCTTTTAAATTTTTTTCAGTAATTAAATCTCTTAGTCTAATTATTCCTTTATATCTATTTTCTTCATCTGTAATTACAATTTCTCTTAGATTTAGATTTTTAATTAATTTTAAAGCTTCTCCTATAGTCTTATTTTCATCTATTGTAATTGCTTCCGAAATCATCTCGCTCTTACTCTTATAATTTTTGAAGGTCTAACTTTTTCAAAAATTCTACCACCACAATTTAAACAAACTAATCTGTCCAATTTATCGTAAACTCTTTTGCAATTAATACATCTATACATAATTATTTAATTTTTACTCCAGGAGGTAAATATGCTGAAGATGCTACTTTTTTATTACATTTTTTACAATACCATATACCTGTTGATATCCTTTTTAACTTTTTGAAACCACAACTTGGACATATATGGAGTTTTTTTTGAATAGTTTCTATTTCATCGATTTTCTCTCTTAATTTCATTCCATACCTTGGACCAAATCTTCCACTAGGTCCAACTTTTCTTACCATAGAGAATATATATTTTAATAAAAATTAATATATTTTTTGAGTGATGATTTCGAGTTACTTATAAGAAATTTCTTGTGTAATGAATTTAAGTGGATGTCTACTTATATAACTTAACTCTTTATCATTATTTAAATCTATCTTTATATTACCTTTTGGAGTAAGGACATTTAATATATCTTTTCCATTTTCTCTCTTTCTTTCAATGACTATACCAGGACAATATACTGGTTTATTTTCTTTTGTAAGGTTAAGAAGTAGCGTTACTACATATATGTCTATGTTTTTATCATTATTTTTTATTTGATAGATAGAATAATCTTTTGGTATTGTATCTTTTATTTTGTTTCTTGGAACTGCATAAACATTAATATTGCTAGACTTATTGGGATTGTTTGCATATATAAATGCTTTTCTAAGTATTTTATCGATATGATCAAGGTTTTTTAATGTTTTATCGTCTATATATTCTCTATCTAAAAGCTTCTCAAGATTTAAGTAATCTCCATGAATGTTCGGTGAAATTCTAGCATAAATGTTTTTTGCAATTTCAATTCTATTAATTTTAACTACTTCATTATATACTTTTGATAGATTTGAGTTTAATGGATAATACTTTGAAATTATTCTTAAGATGTCAGACATAAGATAAAATGGTACATATACTGTTACTTGTCTATCGTTATCGTATCGTGACTCTGAGACTTTTACAATTATATTAGAGGAATATAATAATTTTTGGAAGTCCTTATCTGAAAAAATGGGTAAATATGAATCTATGTTTCCATGTAACTTTACTCTATAGATATCTTCTATATAATATGAATTTGTGTATGAAGATATATGAAATTCATCGTATCCTTTTTCTATTCTTAATATTTTCATATTTTTTGTAACATAGGTAAGTGATTCTTTTTCGTCTAAAACTTTCTCGATGTCATCGACAAATAGATTTTGTGTTAAGGCATAGAATGCTCTTTTCGTTTTTTCATTCATCCCATCTTCTATATTCTTTGGTATTGGTACCACCATATAATAATTAATATAAGACGATGATATATGTTTTATAATGTATATCAATAATGATAAATGATAATTAAAATTATGTAATTTAATAGAATTGCGGGGGGTGGGATTTGAACCCACGACGGCTCTACGCCATCGGGTTTCTTATCATTTATTCAAAGCTTAAGATTTTATTTATCTTAAGCCCGACGCCCTTGGCCAGGCTAGGCGACCCCCGCTTATAATTATAATTTAAATCACATCAAATTAATTTAAATTAATTTTATTTTAATTTAATTTTAAGCTTGATCTTGAATATACTTCTCTCCTCTTTTTAATTTTTCAAAAGCTTTTGTTATTTCTTTTCCTAAGTATAAAGCATGATCATATAAACTAAAAAAACTTCCGCCCTTCAAGGAATTGTATATTTCCCAAAAATCTTTACTTTCGATTTTAAAATCTATTGAAGAATTATCTGGAGTTCTATGTTCTAGGACTATTTTATCATTTTCTTGATAAATTAAAAATAAACCTTTAGGATCTTCTACGAACTCCTTCATTTTAAATGAATATTTATTTAGTATTTCTCTCACTAAATTCCAATCATGCTTATAAATATGTGCACTCGTAGAGATTGTTGTTATTGTTCCGATTTCAAAATTCGACTTAGTCTCTCTATTTATTTCATTAACAATATATTCTGCTAATTTTATTTGAGCAACAATATTTATAGGCCATCCTTTAACCATATCATTACTTCTAATCCAAACGGTATGATTATAATAATTTTCTGTTATTATTCCTTGAATACCTATTATACATGGTGGATTCGAGGAATTCTGATCTATTAGATGATCCCATGAAACGATTAAAGCTCTTCTTGAATATGGAGCTTTAGATAACTTATCGATTAAATATTTAACTTGATTTTTCCCAAATCTATGTTCAAAGATTCTTTCTCCATACGTATAATCAACACTCTCTGATTTTTTTGGGTATAGAACTTCATTAATATGCCTTTCAAAATCTTCTCTTTTCAAAAATTCAAAAAATTCCTCTTCAATTTTATATTCTTTACCATATAGACCTATAGTAATCATTAAATTTAAAAATTCTTTTTGTGGTTCTTCATATTCTGAAAACTTTACGCTTCCAAATTTCATTATTAAGTCTAAGGTCTTTATCCATGCTCTAAAAATGCTTGTATCGTATATATAGCTACCGCTTAATGGAATTGGCCAAGAAGCTAATTCTACTTTTTCTTCAATTGTTATATCGATTTTTTCTCTAACTTCTTTTGCATTTGTTTTAAAATTTTTTTCTATTTCTTCTTCAAGTTTTTTAATATTATTTTTTTTAAATTCTTCTCTTAAATCAATAATTTTAACTGTGTTCAAAACATTTTCAATTTTATTTATTGGAAAAACTATTTTATAATCTCTAAAATTTTTGTTCTTAAAAACATCGATTAAAGCTTTTCCACTTAGAGATAAATCAGCACCATAGATTATTAAAGTATCTATTTTTGGAAATTGTGCTAGCGTTTCTAAAATAAAATTAATTCCGTAAGTTGTATAAGTAGTTCCAATAATTCCGATTTTACTTCTTATTTTTTCTTGTAGTTGATTTAAAATTATTTCTTTTTTTGACCATAGAGTTGATATAGCAATATTACTATTTTCATTTAAGATTATTATATCTTTTTTCATATGTTTTTATTTGTTTGAATTAATAAATAGTTATAAATGATTGAAATCGCGTTAGTTGGAAAGCCAAACTCTGGAAAATCTACATTTTTTAAAGCAGCAACTCTAATGGATGTTAAAATTTCAAATATTCCTTTTACAACTTTAAAACCAAACAAAGGAATTGCTTATATATCAACTCAATGTGTTTGTAAAGAATTTAATGTTAAGTGTAATCCACAAGATGGATTTTGCATTGATGGATTAAGATTTATTCCAATAGTTCTTTGGGATGTCCCAGGATTAATTCCAGAAGCTCATAAGGGAAGAGGATTAGGAGCAGAATTCTTATCAGCTATAAATCATGTAGACGGTATTATTTATGTAATCGATATAAGTGGTAAAACTGACTTAGAAGGAAAAGAGGTAGAATTTTTAAATCCAATAGAAGAAGTAAAATTTCTTATAAATGAATTGGTTCAATGGTATAAACAAAATATACAAAAACACATTCCTAAATTTTTTAAAGATAAGAAAGAGTTAATAGATGTATTATCTCAAAAGCTTAGCGGGTTAAGAATTAAAAAGGAACATTTAGAAAAACATATCGATAAAATAGATGATTTAAATAATTTTTCTAAATCGCTTTTATTTGAAAGTAAGAAAATGATTATCGCTGCAAATAAAATTGATGAAAAAAATTCTGAAAAAAATTTAAAAGAATTAAAAGAATTTTTAGAGAAAGAAAATATTAATATAAAAGTTGTTGAATGTAGTGCATTAAGCGAATTAATTTTAAGGACTTTAGATCAAAGAGGAATAATAAAATACAATTTTAAAGATTTTGAAATTTTAAAGAAAAATGAATTAAGTAATGAACAAATAAACGCATTAGAAAAAATTAGAGAACTGCTAAGAAAATATAATGGAAGCTTTATATTGAATGTTTTAAATGCTTTAGTTTTTGATGTTATGCAATATAAAGTTGTTTTTCCTGTTGAAAACGAAAATAAATTAAGTGATAAAAAGGGAAATATTTTACCAAATGCAATTTTATTAGAAAAAGATGCAAAAATAATAGATTTAGCAGAAAAAATTCATTCTGAAATAGCTAAAAATTTTTTATATGCAATAGAAGTTAAAAGTAGAAAAAAAGTAGGTAAAGACTATATTTTGAATCATAGAGATATAATAAAAATATATCATGCGTAATCAGAAGTACTCCTTTTCATCATTATTCAGATGCGGCGGCATTCTTCATAAATTAAATTTTAGCAAAAATTTCAAATTTATTATGCCGGGGTCGCCTAGCGGATATGGCGCCGGCCTCGAGTTAAATGATAAGCTCTGGGGTAGCTGAAAATAATGATGATTTTGTTATAAGAGAAAGCCGGTGGGCTCTAAGCCCGCGTGGGTTCAAATCCCACCCCCGGCGAAATTTTATTTTTATTTTAGATAACATAAAAAACTTTTAAACCTTCTCTATAATGTTATCTTTAACTCTAAAAATTTTTCCTAAAAACTTTTCTATAGTATGGATATTTGTAAGTGTATGACTTGTAATTTCTTCAACCTTTATTATAGACTTTTCTTCACATAGTGCCAAATAAATTAAAATTTGATCTGCCATATACTTATCTAAACATGCATTAGAATTTTCAGTCTTTTTTAAATTGTTGATGGCAATCTTTGAACTTTCTAAACTATCGCTTCCTAAAATGCAATTTTCATAATAAGATGCAATAGTAACAGAAAAACCTTTACTTAATGTTTTTTCATTCCTTATATTTAATTCAACTTCTTTTAATTCATTTTTTATAACTTCAGCTTCTTCTCTTATTCTTTTTTCATCTTCAAACGCAGAAATTCTTGCTACATACTTTATAAAATTCTTTTTTTCGATCATTTCTACACCATTTAATTTTTTTATTGGATAGATTTCTATTTCAACTATTCCTCCACCTTTTGGATAAAACCCATGTTTTATTATGTTAATTTCTGGTTTTTCTATACCTAAAAATTTTAGGTTTTCAAACTTAACTAAATCTATATAATCTATTGTTGGTGCATGTAATACGCTTGTACCACCAATTATTCTTAGTTTGACTTTTTTATTTGATAAAAAAGCTATTATTGGGTATATAGTTTGCAAAAACAGAGAAATGCTACCAGCAGTTCCAATATTAATTTCTTCGAAATTTGGAATATTTTCTTCTTTTGGAATAAATTCGACTTCAGTACTTCCGATAAATAATCCTTTAACATCTGCATTTAATAATTTAGCTGCAAATTTTGCTCCAGTCAAGTGCTGAGCTTTCAATCCTGGTTGCGGTCTATTTTTTCTAATATTATAAATTCTAAAAGGTTTTTTAAGAATGCAAGATAAAGCTATTGAAGTTCTTAAAATTTGACCACCACCTTCTAAATAGCTACCATCGATTTCGATCATAAATTAATTTTGATTTTTTTAAAAAATGGGTCCGCCCGGAGTCGAACCGGGATCTCCGCCTCGTAAGGGCGGCGTCCTACCGCTAGACTACGGACCCATAAATTTATAAAAAAAGCTAGATTTAATTTATCCTTTGCCTGATATAAAGTTATTGATACTTACAACATAAAGACTACTATTAGGATTTGTAGTGCAAAAAATTTGTTTTCATAACGTTGTAATTCTATTAAGATCACTATTAAGTATGTTCGATAGATGTCCAGGATTGCCCGTACAATCATTAACAATTTCTTCTCTACTAATTCCTAATGGTATATATTCAGACAAATATTGTTCTAGTTTCATTCTAATTTTGACTAACATATATAGTATTTCATGTTTTTCTAATTCGTATGAACAATACTGATTTTTTATTTCTTTGGTTTTCATATAAATTTGTTAAAAATATATCTTTCTTGGGATTGTAGGAATAGTAATCAATCTATCTTCTCAATGTGAAAAAATAAAGAAAAGAACAATGAGGATAAAGATTAATATAAGCAATATTATAGTTACCAAATCAATTCTAACTATAATTGATGAAGAAGATGATTCTTTCTTTCCATATTTTTGTTCATTTAATCTATCTAGCGCTTCCCACATTTTTCGCATTATGGTTCTCTCTTCCTCTTCCATCTTTTCCCAAAATATCTGTGTATATACATAATCAGGATGACCTTTTTCGCTTCTCCAAAACTCTTCTAACTTACTTCTTAAAGGTTCTTTAGCGGTAAAAACTTGTTGAAATGTTAAAACAGGTTTTGGGTCTATATGTTCTTTACAAAAATATCTCTTACAATACTTACATAAAAAAACTTTCGTTTCTTTTTTACACAAATCATTTATTTGTTAGTTGTTTTGGTAATAGAAGGTCACTTAAGTATTCTGCCTCTTTTCTTTTAAATTTTTTCCATAGCTATTGTAAATATCTTTGTAGATGTAATAGAATCATGATGGGGCCGCTGGGATTTGAACCCAGGTTAACGGGTTTCCTCATTTTATCGGTGCTCCATTTCTGGAGCCCGCCGTCCTGCCTGGCTAGACTACGGCCCCAATAATAAAAAATTTTTATATTTTTCGATATTAATTTATATGGCAGAATTTAGATTAAGAGGATATACATTAGAAGAATTGGAAAAAATGAGTTTAGAAGATCTTGCAAAAAAAGTATTTGATTCTAGAACTAGAAGAAAGATTCTAAAAAGAGGATTTATTGAACAAGAAAAAAAGTTTTTGGAAAAAATTAAAGAAATAAAGCAAAAGAATCCAAATAAATTTATAAAAACACATTTAAGACAAATGGTAATTTTACCTATAATGGTTGGATTAACGATTGGAGTTCATAATGGAAAAGAATTTGTGCCAGTGAAGATTAAACCAGAAATGATAGGCAGAAGATTGGGCGAGTTTTCAATTCCTATAAAAGAGGTAAAACATGGTGGTCCAGGAATTGGAGCTACTAGAGGAACCAAATTCTTATCTGTTAAATGATCGCTTCAGCATATATTAAAAATCTTAGAATTTCTACTAAGCATGCAACATATATATCTAAAATTATTAGAGGCAAAAATGCTTTAAAAGCAAAAAAATTTTTAGAGTTAGTTGCTAAACAAAAATTAACTTTAGATGGTAAAAAATATTATTTAAAAGCTACTAAAGCTATACTTAAAGTTTTAGAAAGTGCATTAGCTAATGCAAGGCAAAAAGGTTTAGATGAGAATAAATTAAAAATAAAAATAATAGAAGCTCATAAAGGTTTTAAGTTGAGAACTCCAAAAAGATGGAAATTTAGAGGTAGAGAAAAGAAAAATACACATATTAAAATTGTCTTATCATATTGATATGGGGACAACAGAGAAAAAAATAATAGCTCAAAAGATTGTCGAAGTTGAGTTAGAAGATTATTTAAAGAGTATATTTGAAAAAGCTGAATATAGCAACTTAAAGGTAGAGAAGACTCCAATATTAACTAGGATAATAGTTTTCGTAGGAAAACCTGCTATAGCAATTGCTAAATTAAGGAGAAGAGAAGAGGAAATAAAAGAGGTACTTATAAAAAAATATAATATCTTAAATCCACAAATTGTAATTCAAGAAGTTCAAAATCCATATTTAGATGCAAGAATAGTTGCATATAGAATAAAAAGAGCTATAGAAAGGGGTATAAATTTTAAAAAAGCAGCTTTATTTTATATAGAGAAGTGTATGGAAAGTGGTGCTACTGGAATAGAAGTTAGAATCTCTGGAAAATTATTAGGTAAAGAAAGAAGTGCAGCTTACAAATTTAGTAAAGGATATATTTTACATACAGGATTTTTAAAGGAAGTTTATGTTGATGAAGCTATGCAACAAGCAATAATACCTGTTGGTATCGTAGGAATAAGAGTTCGAATATTAAAATATTTACCACAAATAATTTCTTCGAAATAATGGCAATTTTAAAAATTAAAGATATAAGAAATATGAAAACTGAAGAATTACTAGAAAAGTTAAAAAATTATAAAGAAGAACTTAGAAAGTTAAAGATGCAGACAGAAATGAAAAGACCTATAAAAAATACAAGTAGAATAAGAGAGCTAAGAAAAACTATTGCAAGAATTCTTACAGTTCTAAGAGAGAGAAATATAAAAATTAAATGAGTGAAATTTGTCAAATTTGTGGTTTACCAAAGGATTTATGTATTTGTGAGAGGAAAGTAGAAGAAAAAATTATCGTTAGAATAGAAAAGAGGAGTTATGGAAAGGTTGTTACTTTAATTAATGGAATTCAGAGGGATAATAAAGAGTTAAAAGAAATAGCAAGTAAGCTAAAAAGTAAATTGGGTTGTGGTGGAACTATAAAAAATGGAATTATAGAATTACAAGGCGATCATAGAAGAAGAATTAAAGAGCTACTTATTGAATTAGGATTTAATAATATCGAAATTTATTAACTAATAGCTTCAAAACAAATATTTTTTGATTTTGCATATTCATATGCTTTTTTAATTTCTTCGTAATTTAGTCTTCTGGCAATTTCATCAAATTTTTCTGGAAATTTTAAAACTAAATATTCTGGATGATATTGATCCATAATGTTTACTAAAACATTTGGTATATTTTTTGAAATCCAATCTAGAACTTTATAAGTACAACATTCTAAATGGTTTGGTAGGACTAAATGTCTAACAATTATATTTTCTCCAAAATCGTAAATTATCTTATGATTTCTTGAGACAATTTCAAAGTAATTCTTTATTTTACTATATTTATATGCACAACTATCATTTCCATATTTAAAATCTGGTAACCAAATATCAATGACATCTAGTAATAATTCTAGACTTTCTTTTGTCATATACATATTTGAATTCCAAAGCAATGCAATATTTTCATTAAAATATTTTAAACTTTCTAAAATTGTATGTAAATTTTGATCAGGATTACCACCTACAAAATTTATATTTATTGCCCCTTTATCATATAGTTCTTTTTCTATTTCTGCAAGTTGTAAAGAATTTATTTCAAATCCGTTTTTTGGATTTTGACTTATGTCCCAATTTTGACAATATACACATTTAAAACTGCAGCCAGTAAAGAAAATTGTACCAGATGGAATTAATGGAGCTTCTTCTCCATAATGTAAAAAGGCAGATGCAACTCTAGTAATATTATCTAATCCACATTTTCCTTTTTCTCCCTCTAATCTTTTTGCTAGACATAAATTTTCGCAAAATTTACAAGGAGATAACATTCTATAAGCTAATTCTATTTTAACATCCAAAAAATTGTTTTTATTATTATTGTTTTTATCTATTTCCTTAATTTCGATATTTTTACCATTTTTCATTTTTTCAAATTTATCTAAAAATTCATTTCTTAATTCAGAATGAATTTTCCAAAGTTCTTTCTCTTCTAATTCTTTTAAATTTAGATTTTCTTTTAATTCTATACTCTTTACAATTAAATATTTTGCTTTAACTTCATTTTTTAAAACTTTATAATACCAATTAAGTCTTTCTTTAACTTCTTTATTTTTCCAAATGTTTATTGCATCCAATCTAAAAATCATAAAATTTAAATACTTTTATGAAATTTAGAGAAATTCCAAAAGAATTGATTAAAAATGTATATAAATGGAAAATTCTAATAGAAAATAAAAAAGATTTTGTTGGAAGTTCTCCTCCAAGCATTTTTATTTCTTCAGTTAATTATCCAAATGTTAATTTGGGTGTTTTATCTTTACCTATAATAGATGAAAGAGGTTATTATTTAGATTTTCCAGAATTATGGTATAAAGATAAATTAAGTTTTGAAAAAATAATTGAATTAAGATCGAGACTAATATATTCTTTTAAAAATGTTAATATAAAAAAACAATTTAGTTTATCGGAAAAAATTCAAGAATTGGCACTGGCAAAAAATGTTGTGGATTTAGAAGTTAATTTAAAAAATTATCCTAAATTTAAATTTTTATTTAATAAATATTTTGCTCCTATTGGAAATCCTGCAAAAATAGAAAATTTAAAAATTCAAAGCAATATAAAAATTGAAAATTTTGTTGAAAAAATTGTTAATGATGAAATTAAAGCTTCTGAGGCAACATTTTTATTATATAAAAAAGGATTGGAAATATCCAGAATTCAAAAAATTTTTTCTGCTGGATTACTAGGTATTGAAAAGAGATTTGTTCCAACTAGATGGAGCATTACAGCTATAGATAGTATTATTAGCGATAAGTTGATCAAAAAAATTAGAGATTATAAAATCTTAGATAAAATTCAAATTTTTTATAATGAATATTTAGGAAACAAATTTTGGATTATTTTATTACCATACGTTTTTGGTTTTGAAATGATAGAGTTTATTGGAAATAAATTTTATCAAGATTACGAAATATTTTTTGAAAGAAAAAAATACGCAGAAAGTGTTGCAGGCGGTTATTACGCAGCTCGATTGGCATGTTGCGAATATTTAGAAAAGATAAAAAGACAGGCAGCTGTAATTGTTTTTAGAAAGATAGAAGAGTTTTATACAATTCCTTTAGGTGTATGGAAAGTTAGAGAATGTATAAGAGATGCTTTTAATAAAAAACCTATTGAGCTAGATTCTTTAGAAGAATTGTTAAAATATTTAAGCAATGCAAATTTAAATATAGAGTTAAGTAAGATTTTAAGAATTTATACTAAGCAAAAAAGAGTAATTTATTTCAATATTTAAAAATATTTTAAAGACAAATTACAAAAAATTAAATGCATAACATTATGTAAATGATTGTTAGGTTAATTTTTTAAAATCTTTTTGAAAATATATTTTGAAATAAGTTTAAAAATTTTTTAAAAGTATTTTCTTTTTTTATTTCTATTCCAGCAATTTTTGAGATTATAGAATTTATTTGATCTCTAAAATTTTTATCTAAGTTATATAACATTTCTCTTCTTAAATCTGCATATTTTGCTTTTTTGCTTTCTTCGATTATTGATAAAATATTTGTATTAATTAAATTTTGAAAATCTTTTAGACTTAGCGGAGAATCTTTTTCGTATCTATTAATTATTATACCTAAAACTTTTTTATTAAGTCTATTTGCTAGTTGAAGGCATTTTATTGAATCAAAGAGAGATGAAATTGTCGGGTTTGAAATAATAATTATTTCTTCGCTAAATTTTATAGCTGTTATAGCTTCTCTTCCAAATCCTGGTGCAGAATCCAATAAAACAAAATCAAAAAAACCTAAATTTTCTTTTAATTTTTCTAAATTTTCTAATGTAGAAAAAGTTAAAAGTTGGATTCATGTGGAGTTATGAAATTAAAATCTATTAACAAAGTTTTAAGACAGAAATTAGATAATGCATTTCTATTTTTGCATAAAACTCATTAAATTTTTTAATAATTTCTTCAGGCCTTAGTTCTTCAACAATTTTAATAGTTTTTTCAAAGGAAGTTTTTAATTCAGCAATTTCTCTTTCTTTATCTACTAAAGAGTTTTTAATTTCTCCGATGCGTTCATTTAAAAAAGAAATTCTATTGTTCAATTCTTCTTTAATTTTTATTAGAACATCAACTTTGGTCTTTAATTTTTCTATGTCAACCTCTAAATTTTTCATAATATTAATACTATTAGTTATCTATTTTTATTTATTTTAATGTTAAGGATTTTCATTTTATTTTACATTTTAGCAAAATCTTTATATACTTATCTAATTATTAGATATTATGGAATTAATTAGAATAATAATTCTTTCGGCAGCCTTTTTAATTGTAGTAGGCGTTGGAGGTTTAATATATAATGCTAATTTCGTTCAAGTAGAAGCTGCTACTTCTAATTTTGTATTAGTTTTAGTTGCGTTATTGCTCTTAATATTTGCAGCTTATTTACTATTGAGACATAATATAAAACTTCAATTCAAGAGATTGTTTTTAGAAAAAAGCGATGAAGCAACATTGCTATATGTTAAAAACGAATTAAAAAAATTAAAAAACACTTTAGATGAAATTAAAAAAGTAGATAAGAGGAATGCAAATAAAGTTCTAAAGAACGTAAAATTAAGCTTAAAAAATTTAGTCCCATATAAGCCATATCTATCAAATATTTTTGTTGAGGGAATTTTCTTGGAAAATATGAATAAAATACTTTCTTTTAATAAAATTACTTCTAGTAATCTTTCTGAATTTTCTACTGCAATTAAAGAATTGAAAGAAGAACTAAAAGAACTCGATTTATAATTTTTTGAATATTATTTAGTTTTTATTTTATTTATGCCGGGGTAGTTTAGTGGTAGAACGCCGCGCTCATATTTAATGAGCTTTGAATCGATGATAAGAAACGCGGAGGTCGTGGGTTCAAATCCCACCCCCGGCATTTTATTCAATTTTTATTTAAATCTAAGTAGAACAAAGACATCAGATTTTATTTTGTTTTAGGGAAAGTGAAATAAACAGGCTATAAAAAATTAAATATTAGTTTTTAAAATTATTCTATGATTTTGATTAAGTTAGCTCTATTTCTCTTGATGATAACTATAAGATTTATTGTATAAATTTCTGGAACTATTCTTTACTTTACGATTGATGGAAAACAATCTGGAAAAATAGAGATTTTTGGAATTAACAAAAGAGATTGGAAATACATTCATTCTATATTAAGAAATAATAAATCATAATTTGAATATGCTTATTCAATAAAGTGTCTAATCTTTAAAAATTCTTTTTCTCTTTCAAAAATTTCTCGAATAAGTTCTTCTTCACTTTTATATATTTTTCTTATATTTAATATCTTTTTAGCGGTTTCTATTCCAATACCTTTACCGGCTAAAACTAATGCGGCTTTTTTTCCAAAGCTAATGAATAAAGATGCACTTTCATAAAGTTTTTGATATATTTCTTCTTCTTCCTTAGATAAAGAAAGACCTTTAATCTTTTTATTTACAATTTTTAAATTTTTTTCCAAATCGTGTTTAACAATTGATAAAAAATAAGAATTACATTTAATACATTTAGAAAAGTTTATATCTTTAACTTTACTTTCAAAATAGTTTCCACAATTTAAACAAATAAAAAATAATTTTTTATTTAGCAATCTATTTTTAATTTTTTCTAAAATAGTAGCTGTTAATATTGGAATTTCTCCAAAACTAAAAACTCTTTTTAATAATAGCTCAGAAAATTTTGAGAATTTTTCTTTTGTTTCGAATTTTAAATTTTTTATTTCACTTAGAATTTTTTTGGCATTTTCAAAATCTAGCTTTTCAAAAATTATTTCATTTAAAACTTCTTTTTCTATAATCGAATTTCTATAAAATTCGGCAAGTTTTTTAATTTTTGAGAAATTTATTTCTGCATCCTTAGAAATAATTCCAAATCTTTTTGCAATTTGATAAAATTTGTAATAAAATAATTTTGAATTTTTAATACTTTCGATAACGAACATTTCAAAATTTTTATCTAAATTTTCTAATGCAAATTTAAATATTTCATCATTTCTTTTATTAACTCTAAAAATTATTCCATATTGTAGGGATTTATAAAAAATTTCAGAATAAACTCTAGAAATAAAATATAAAATAGCATACATTAGAGTTTCATTAACTTTATTTCCATATGGTAAATGAAAAATATAGTAAAAATATTTATTATCAAAAACAATTTCGACCTTTTCTCCTTCAAATATATTTGAATTTTTAATTTCTTTTGCAACTTCAAAACTTACAGGTATTAATTCTCCTTCCCAATAAGGAATTATTGCTTCTTCCTCACTAGGTTCAACAAAAATTTTTTCTTTAATATCAACAACTTTCCAAGAAGCACCCCTAATTAAATAAGATTTTTCAATTTCTAATTCTGTTGCTACAAAATTTTCATCAAAATTAGCAATTAATTTATTAGAGGTTATATCAATAACATCATATTGTTTATTGGAAGGAATAAAAGAAAGATTTTCTATATAATATTTTAATCCTTTTTTACTTGTTCCATATCTTTTGTTTTCATCTTCAAAAATTAATTTATGATCTTTCAAAAATTTTATTGTTTCTTTTAATGTTTCATCGCTTAAATTTTTATAAGCATACGAATCTTTAAAAATTTCTTTTAACTCTTCAAAACTTTTTCTTTCTTTTAAGCAAATTGAAATTATTTGATTTGCTAAGACATCTAAACAATTTTCCATGTTTTTAATTTTTTCTATTTTTCCTTCCTTTGCAAGCTTAACTATATTTTTAGATTCTTCAAACTCTAATTCATCGCTACATATAATATAGCCAATAGGTTTTTTATTTTCCCTATGACCGCTTCTTCCAACTCTTTGGATTAATTGAATAACTTCTCTAGCACTATTATATTGAATTACAGCATCTATATTTCCAATATCAATTCCTAATTGTAAACTAGATGTTGCAACAATAGCCTTTATATTACCTCTTTTAAATTCTCTTTCTATTTCAATTCTGATTTCTTTACTTAAGCTTGAATGATGAACTTCAACATTTTCATGTTTTTTTAAATTATATGCCAAAAATTCTGCTTCTTCTCTCGTATTTGTAAAAATTAAAACTTGTTTATGTTTTTTTAAGATTTCTAATATTTTTTTAATTCTGTTTTCAAAATCTTTTTCTAAAAATATATGATATTCATATTCTTTCGATTTTTCTATAGCAACAACTTCATAATCTTTGCAAAAAATTCTTCCAACTTCATAATTACTAATTGTTGCAGAAATCATTATTGTTTGAAACTTTGCAATTTTTCTTAATCTTTCTAAGCAAATTGATAGTAAAACACCCCTTTTATTATCTACAATTTCATGAATCTCATCTATTATTACAAATTTTACATTTTTTAGGTAATTTTTCAAATTTTTCGAAATTAATAGCAATTGAAAAGTTTCTGGAGTTGTTATAAGAATATGTGGTGGAAACAAAGTTTGTTTTCTTCTTTCATATTTAGTTATATCACTATGTCTAACAGCGATTTCCAAATCTAAATTTTTACAAAAGTATGAAAGTCTTTCTAATAAATCTCTATTCAAAGATCTTAATGGGGTAACATAGATAATAGAAATAGGCAATGGATTCTCTAATATTCTATTTAAAGCTGGTAAAAAAGCTGCTTCAGTTTTTCCGTAGCCTGTGGGAGCAACTATTAGAACATTTTTTCCTTCTAAAATTTTTTGAATTGAGAGTATTTGAATTTCTGTAGGTTTTTCAAACTTGCTTTCAACTAATTTTCTTAGTTTTTCATTAAGTAAACTAAACATAAAAAGTTAAAGGAATAAATAGATTTTTCTTTAATTATTTTATGCATCCTTTAGTAAAATCCTTCATAGGAATAATAATAGCAGTTTTAGGAGTATACTATATATTCAAAGGAATTCCTTTCTTAGGAATAAGTCCAGCACTAGAAGATGTAAAAATAGTATTAAATGGAGCAATACCAATATTGGCAGTAATTTTAGGAATATTTATAGCATGGTTGTATTATGACGAATGGAAAATAGAAAAAGAATTAAAAAGAGAGTTAGAAAAAGAAGAAAAAGAAGCTGAAGAAAAGAAAAAATCAAAAAAGAAAAAGGAGTAAATGGGAGTAGATATAAAAGATTTAGTTGAAGATATAAAGCAAGAAGTAGAATTAAGTTCACTATCAAATAAAATAATAGCGATTGATGCATACAACACTCTTTATCAATTTTTATCTATAATAAGAGATAAAGATACTGGCGAGCCATTAAGAGATTCAAAAGGTAGAATAACTTCTCATATTTCTGGAATTTTCTATAGGACTATAAATTTATTAGAAAATGGTATTAAACCAATATATGTATTTGATGGCGAACCACCAAAATTTAAATTAAAAGAAATTGAAAGAAGACAAAAAATGAGAGAGGAAGCATTTAAGAAATGGCAAGAAGCATTAGAAAAAGGGGAGGAAGCAATAACGTATGCTAAAGCAGCTAGTATATTGACTAAGGAAATGGTTGAAGAGACGAAAGAATTGCTAAGTTATATGGGTTTACCATATGTTCAAGCAAAAAGCGAGGGAGAAGCTCAAACAGCCTATTTAGTTAATAAAGGTTATGCCTATGCATCTGCATCTCAAGATTACGATTCTTTACTTTTTGGATCAACAAGATTAATAAGAAATTTAAATCTTACTGGAAAAAGAAAGTTACCAAAAAAAGAAATCTATGTAGAAATAAAACCAGAAATAATAGAACTTAATGCCTTACTTCAAAAATATAGAATAACGAGAGAACAATTAATTCTTATCGGAATAATTGTTGGTTGCGATTACTTTGAAGGCGTTAAAGGTTATGGACCAAAAAAAGCATTAGAATTAGTTAGGGAATTAAAGACTTTTGAAAGAATTAAAAATTATCTAAAATTACCAGATGAAGTTGAAGAAATTTATAATTTCTTTCTAAATCCTGAAGTAGAAGAAAAAATTGAGATTACTTTTAAACCTATGGATAAAGAAAAGATAATTAAGTTTATGGTAGAAGAAAGAAATTTTAGTGAAGAAAGAGTTTTAAACGCATTAGAAAAATTAGAAGAAGCCTCTAAAAAATCGAGGCAAACATCATTATCTTTATGGTTTAATAGATAAGTAAACAATAAAGATAAACCAAAAAGTATAAATATATATTTTAACATATATGAATTATGGATGAAGAATTTGAACTTTTACCTTCTACACCATTAAGAAGATTGGAAAGAAGATTAGAAAGATTAGAGCAGGAAATTAATAAAAGAAGTGGAGAAACATTTCTAAAAGAAATAGTTGATATAATAAAAGTTAATCAACTAATAATTGATGAAGTTGTAAAATCTAATGAAGCTCTAAAATTAGAAATTTCTAAGTTATATCCAAAATTAGATTCTTTAGTGGCTCAAATGAATGAATTATTGAACTTTATAAAATCTTCTGTTTTTCAGGAAACAATAGGCACAGAAGCGTTTAGACCATTGATAAAGAAAATGTCAGAAATTTCTGAAGGAATTAAAACATTAATTGAAGTGAATAAGCAAACAACAGAACAATTAAAGAGTCTAGAAAATAAAATAGATAAAAGATTAACTTTATTAGCATCGTCTGAAGAAAAACCAAAACCTTCTATACCTTTAGAACTTCAGCAAATTAGAATACCTATAAAGAAAGAATCTTTAATACCACTAGAAAAATAATTATCTTTATCTAACTATATTATTTAATATTTTTATGAAGGCAATTTCAGAGATTGTTTCTTATCTTTTAATTGTTTTATTAATTTTTTCTTTAATTTCTCTAATTCTTTTTTGGGGATTACCATACCTACAAAAAAGACAGGATGAAATGAAAATAAATTTAATTTTTAACGATTTATTTAGCGAGGAATCTTCAAATTCTATAGTAAACAAAATGAAAAATTCGTTATTTAGAAAAACAACAGAAAAAATTGGTGGTTATGATGGTTCTTGGAATATTACTGTTGCTAATTTTGCAACTAATGAACCAAGTAGTATAATTTTTTATTTTGTTTCGAGGGTTTCTCCTATAAATTCTGAAGAATGGGTTACAATTTATGGTTGTGGAAAAGAAGTATGCGAAATTCATGAAGGTTTCTATGAAGTAAAAGTATCTTCTGAAAGAATAGGAGATAGTTTTATAGTAAAGTATGGTGTTTTCTTAAAAAAGTTAAGAATGAAAGATAAAATATATAATATAACATTTAATGTTACAAATTTTGATCCTAATATTAGATCATATTATTTTCAGACAAAATTTATTTATCTATCTAGTGAAATAAGAGATATAAATGAAAAAGAGGGAATAATTATTTTTTGGGTTAGATAAAAAATGAAGTTTCAAGCTGAAATAATTTCCTATTTATCTTTTGTTCTTATTATATTTACTATTTTATCTTTTCTAATATACTATTTTTACTTCTTAAGTGATTTTATTTCTAAAAATTTTAATAAGTTAAACATGTATTCGGTGCTAAATATTTTCGAATCTCCTATCTTAATTTTTAACTCTGTTTGTGATTATTGTAAAGTTAGCTATATTATTAATATTAATACTTCTTTTAGAACTCACAATTTTCTAATTTTAATTTCTTCAGATAGTTCTAAAATAAAATATGAAGAACTATTTTCTTCTTCTATTATTTCTTCAGGACTTTTTAATTATTCGAAAAAATTTGTATACGATATTTATGCGGCTTCAACAAAAAGAATTTTCTTTGAATTTAACAAAATAAATAATGTTATAACTATAAAGAACATATAAAAAAGATTAATATTAAGGTTAAACTAATAAATTAATATTTATGGTAATTGGAAAAAGATTATTAAAAGGTGTAAAAACATATTTTGAAACACAAACACCGATTATTCTTTCTCGAATGAATGCTATGATAGAGGCAAAAATGAAAGCAAAAATTAGGGCATTAAGGAGGAAAATAGAAAGAAGGGCTAAACAAAAAGAATTAGAATTCCCAGGTATAGAAATTCCATATTATTTCTTTGAATTTTTAGAAGAAGAAATAAAAAAAGAGGGAATAATAGAAGAATATCCGATAGTAGTTAGAGACGGAAAAACTTTAGCTTTGGTAAGAATAGTTTTAGAAAAGGGGAGATATATTTATAATGTTATTGAATCAGAATTAAATGAAAAAGAAAAACAACTTCTTAAAGAATTAAAAGAAAAAATTTTAATCTTTTTGGGAGAAAAATTTGAATTACCATATGAGCAAGAAGTCAGAGAAATATTTTCGGCTTTAATAAAAAATTATTCATTGTCTAAAGATGAAATCGATAAAATATGGTATTATATTGAAAGGGATTTAATTGGTTATGGAGTTATAGATGTCTTAATGAAAGATCCTAATATAGAAGATATTAGTTGTGATGGTTTAGCGATTCCGATATTTATAGTTCATAAAAATCCGAAATTAGGAAGTATTCAAACGAATATAATTATCAATAATAGAGAGGAATTAGATTCGCTAGTAATTAGATTAGCACAAAAATGTGGAAAGACAATAAACTTGGCTCAACCTTTAGTTGATGGGATATTACCAGATGGAAGTAGATTACAAGCGACTTTAGAAACTGATATAGCTATAAGAGGTTCCAACTTTACAATTAGAAAATTTCCAAAAAAAGTTTTAACGCCAATAGATTTAATTAAATCAAGAACAATAGATGCATTATCATTAGCTTATTTATGGTTTTGTATAGATTATGGAAGAAATATATTAATTTCTGGTGGTACTGGTACTGGTAAAACTACATTATTAAATGTAATTTCATCTTTTATAAAATATGAAAAGAAAATAGTTTCTATAGAAGATACTCCAGAAATTAAATTACCACATACTCATTGGATTCAACATGTTGCAAGAGTTTCTATTTCTACTGGAAAAGAAGGTGAAGTAGATTTGTTTGAATTAATAAGAGCTGCTTTAAGACAAAGACCAGATTACATAATAGTTGGAGAAGTTAGAGGAGTAGAGGCAAATGTTCTATTTCAAGGAATGGCAACTGGTCATACAGGTTTAGCTACTATACATGCAGAAGACATGACAAAATTAATAGATAGATTAAAAACAAAACCAATAGAGCTAAGCTCTTCTTTAATAGAAATTTTAGATTTAGTTATCTTCGTAAAAAGATTATTTTACAAAGATAAAATTACAAGAAGAGTTTCTGATATAGTAGAAATTTTAGCTGCAGATGAAAAAAGAGTTTATTACAGAAATATTTTTAGATGGGATCCATTTGAGGATAAATTTAAAATAACTTCTAAAAGTTATACTCTTTATAAAATTTCTCAAAACTTTGGTTTATCAGAAAGTGAAATTAAAGAAGAAATACTAAATAGAGCTAAAGTATTAGATTTTATGTATAAAAACGATATAAGAGATTTAGAAAGTTTCTATAAAATAGTTAATCTTTATCATATAAACAAAGAAGCCTTACTAGAATATATTTCCACATTTCTATGATTACTCAATCTGCATCGTTTTTCTATAACTCTTTTCCAGGTTTAATTGATTTTATAAAAAATTATTTTGAAAATTTACCAAGAGAATTAAAAATTTTAAGATATAAAGAATCTGCCGAATTTTATATAGCTAAAAGTATAGCTATTGCATTTTTAACTTTTTCTTTTTCAATAACATTTTTAACAATATTTCTAAATTTGTTAATTAAAGACATTATTTCATCTCTTTCTATATCTTTTTTATTTTCATCTATTTTAAGTGTTTTTACTTTTTTAATTTATATAAAATTACCATCTATAAAGGTAAGTAATTTATCTAGAGCTATAGATAGAGAGTTGCATGAATCTCTTTATACTTTTAGCGTTTTTGTAAATGACAAAACTCCATTACATGTATCAATAAACAATTTTATTAGATCAAATCCACAATATAAACTTTCTAAAGAGCTTAACGATATAATAAAACTAATGGAATTTGGAGGATTAGATATTATATCAGCAATAGATAAAAAAATAGAATTAACCCCTTCTACAAAATTAACAAGATTTTTGTTTGGATTATCATCAACAATAAAAAGCGGTGGAAGTATTAAAAATTATGTATCTACGTTTGCAAAAGATGAAATTGAAGAATATAGAAATAAAATAAGAGAAAGTGGAAGAAAGGCTGCTATGATTATTCAAATCTATTTGATAGCTTTAGTAATTGGGGGAATGTTTATTAATCTTATTATTTCTATCTTTTCATTAGTTCAGCCGATGGAAGGAATTGTAGAAATTCAATTTTTTTTAACTTTTATTCTTATACCTTTAGTTAGTTTAATGATAGCTCAATTAATTAAAACAATAATAATATGATAACGAAAATTTTAAAAGTTTCAGTACCAATATTTTTAGTAATTGCGATTATTATTTACTTATTCGATCCAACTTCTATTATACCGCTCTTTTTAGTATTCTTATTTTTTCATTTAATTTTATTAGGATATGAGATATTAAAAAAGGAGTTGGAAATATCTGTAGCTGATAGATATTTTCCGGTTTTTTTTAAGAACTTGTCAAGAAGTGTAGAAGTCGGTATTGCACCAATTAAAGCTATAATAGAAATATGTAAAGAAAGATATGGAGAAATAACGAAATATTTTAGAGTTTTTAAAAGAAAGTTAGAAGCGGGAGTAAATATAGATAATGCTTTTAATTATTTAATAAATATTTTTAAAGAAAATAGGAAAATTACAAATTCTCTTCAGATTTTAAAATACGAATTAAAAAGTGGTTATGGATTAAAAGAAGCTATAGACTCTATTTATAATTATATATTAAAAATTGTTGAGGTAGAAAGAGAAAGAAAAGTTATTGTTTCACAATTTACGATGATGTTTTATGCGATATCATTTATCTTTGCAGCAATAATTTTTGTTTTAATAAAGGTTCTTACTCCAATATATTCTCAATTCTTAGAAACTTCTGAATCAGCGCAACCAGTATGTCTATTTTATGAGGAATTTATGTCTTTTAGAGACTTTATATGTAGCTTATATATTTCTGAAGCTAGAATATTCAAAAAAGACTTTAGTGTCTCTGAAGCTTACATTTTTTCTGTTTTATTAAATATTTCACTATTGCAAGCAATTTTTTCTGGTATAATAATAGGTTATGGAGTTGAAAGAAGTATTGCAAAATCTATTCTACATTCTTCAATCCTTTTTATTATAATCTTTTTATTCTTTTTTACTTTAGGAAAAATAGGAATGCTATGAAACTTCAAAGTTTTATAGACTATTTAATTTCAATCTCAACATTTTTCATAGTTCTTTTTTCTGTTCTATTTTTTTCAATCTCAACATTTTTCAATATAATAGATAAATATTCTTTCGAACTATCTCTCTTAAGATCTTTTGCAATTTCTCAACAACTAATCTATTATAATGGTTCCTCAGATTTAAAAGATATTATTGGTTTAGGTACAGGAAAATATAATGAAATAGATTATTCGAAGTTACAATCTTTTATAAATAATTGCAATAATAATAAAAAAGTTATAAATGAATTATTTTTATCTTCAGAATTCTATATAAGTATAGATAATCTCAAATGTAATACTATTACTGGAATACCAACTATAAAAAGAGTTGTTTTAATCGATAATCAAATTAAAATTTTTGAAATAGGAATAAAAATATGAAGATGAAATTACAATTTTCAACATACGATGCTATTCTCGCATCTTCGATTCTTATCATATTTTTTATAGTTTTATATTTTTCTATTCCTAAAATAGAGTTTTCTAAGGAAAAATACTTAAAATTTATTTCTTATGATATTTTATTTGCAATAGATAAAATATATAAAATCGATATAAAGTATGAAAATTTGAAAAGTATAATTTATCAAATTTTATTTATTAATTTATCAATCCCTCCAGATTTTTTAATTGCAGATTATGGTTTATGGAAGAGTGAAATTAATATTTCATGCGTTTGCGATCAAGAAATAATTCTTTTACTTAATAACATTTATAGAAATGTAGAAATTAATGGAAGAAATATTAGTATAAATTTTTTTCCAACAGATTTTCCTTTAACGAAAACAGATTTTGAAAGACATGGATTGTTAATTTTTGGATGCGACGAAAGATTATCTGATTACTTAACAGATTTAAAAATTTATTCGAGTGTAAATGGAATTTTATTTATTTGCGATATTAATAGTACTTATTTCTCTAGGCATCAAATTGCACTTTCTTCTCTTTTTAACTTAACTATAGGAAATAATAATGGGAATGTAAATGCCATTCTAGTAAAACCTCCTTATGGTTATTCAGCTTCTTATAAAGCATATAAAATTTTAAAATATCAATATGGATTTTCCGAAAATGTTCAATTACCTCTCTTAAATTCAAATATAGTAGTCGCGCCAAACGAAAATAGCATGTATCTTTTTAGACAGCAAAATTCTAATATAGCAGCAATTACTTTAACATATTTTGGAAAAAATATTGTTGGATGGTCTGTCAATTTTTATAGAGATAAATATTTAGATGAAAATGAAGCTAAAATTTTATTATCTCTCATTCTTTCGATAGTTTCTCATAAGGAGCCAGTAGTATTAGAAAGATATAGAACTAATTTAATACCTTATGTAACTTTTCACTATAATAAATTTTTAGAACCCTTTATATTATACTTTAGTATTGCTTCTTAAAGAATTCTTAAAGTTTCTAAATTTCTTGGTGCATAACTTTCTATTCCAAAAATTTTTTGATAAGTATTTGCTAAACTAATTGCTTTTGATTCTTCTCCATGAACAACAAAAATTCTTTTTGGTTTAGATGCTAAGTTATTTACATAAGCTAGTAATTGTCTTCTATCAGAATGTCCACTTAATCCCTTTAAATATTTTATTTGCATATTAACTTTGAAAGTTCTAAAGCTTCCATTATCTTCTAGCTGAATTTCTTTAGATCCTTCTAGAATTTTTCTTCCTAATGTTCCTTGTGCTTGAAAGCCTACAAATAATAAAACATTTCTTTCGTCTTCGCACAATCTTTTAAAATATTCAATGCTTGGTCCACCAGTTAGCATTCCGCTTGTTGAAATTATAACAGCAGGTCTTTCTTCTAATACTTTTTCTCTTTCAGATTTTGTTGAAACTCTTCTAAATATATCTTTATTAAAAATTTTATCTTTTAAAATTAGTTTTCTTCCATGCTTTCCTAAGTATTCTGGATATATTGTATATATGCTTGTTGCGTCCCAAATCATTCCATCAACAAATACTGGATATTCAAAATTTTCCCTTGCAAGTATTGCCATAATGTCTTGTGCTCTTTCTACTGCAAAACTAGGAATTAGCACTATTCCATTGTTTTTCATAGCTTCGTTTATAATATTTATTAGCTCTTTTTCACTTTCTTTTCTTTTTGGCATTACATCTTCCTTTGCTCCATATGTAGATTCTATTATTAATGTTTCTGCTCTTTTAAAATTAGTAAATGCAGGATCTAATAAAGTTGTTTTATCAAATTTTTGATCTAGCGCATATATAATGTTATGTAATCCATCTCCTATATGTAAATGGACAATAGAAGAACCAATTATATGACCAGCATTCTGGAACGTTAATTTTACATCATTCGTAATATCTGTAACTTCATTATATTCTAATGTTATTATTCTTTTCAAACTTTCCTTTAATCCTTTTACTCCAAAAATAGGATTTACAGCATTTTTTTGCATTACATCTAGAAAATCAGTTATTAATAATGTATAAATATCTAAAGTTGGTTCAGTCATGTAGATTGGTGCATCTAATCCTAATTCGTATAAATACGGAATAAAGCCTGCATGATCTAAATGGGCATGAGAAAGAATTAGACCATCTATAGAAGTTAGGTCGAATTCCTTTACATTTAATATTGGAAAACCATTTTCATTATATATACCAGCTTTTATTCCACAATCTATCAATATATTTGATTGAGGTGTTTCTACTAATAAACAACTTCTACCAACTTCTCTAGCACCTCCTAAAAATGTTATTCTTATCCAATACTTTTTACTTGGTTTAACTATTAAAATTTTTTCTCCTATTTTTTGTAGAAATTTCTTTCTAAAATTTTCTTCTTCATGTACAAATTTTCTTACATTTGGAATTAATGCAGAAGGAATAGATGGAACTCTTTCAATTCTTGGCGTCCAAAGTGTTTCATTTTTAATTTTTTTGATATTTTCACCATCTTTACCGATAGCAATAGAACTATTTTCCACTTCTATAAAAACTAAACTTCTACTTTCTTCAAAGACAATATCTTTTAAATTACTTTCTTTTGGAATAGTATTTTTTATAACTTCTATTGTATAATTTTTATCTTTACATAAAGTAGGATAAAATCTTACTTCAATTCTTCTTTTTAACTGAGATATTAAATCTTTAATGTATTCGAAGGGATTTTTAAAAAACTCTTCATTAGTTGTATAAATAATTATTTCTGCTCCTTCAAATGCTATTTCTTTTACAAATTCTTTAGGTAGACTATTCTTTATTTTTTCTTCTATTTCGTTCATAATTTTTTCAAAAAATTAAATTTGTATAGTTTCTATTTGAATACCCTTTTCTGTAATTATTGCAATATCAATACCTTTTCCACCAGAACCAATATCTCTTTCTATTGCAGCTTTAATTGCTTTTATTGCGATATCTTTTGCCTCTTTTATATCTAAATTTTCTTTATATAATGCTTCTAAAACACCTAAAGCCATTGGACTTCCGCTACCAGTCGCAAAAAACTTTTTTTCTTCTTCCATACCACCAAGCATATCAAATGAATACATTTTAAAACCTTCATATTCATCATACCCAGCTATTAATATTTGAACAAAAAATGGGAAAAATCTGTATGAATTTAAGATATTTGATAAAAGTGTAGCAACTCCTCTTACAGAAATTTTTCTATTATTTTGAATTTCAAATAATTTTATTTCAGCTCTTAACCATCTAGCTAATGTTAAATTATCACCAACACTTCCCGCTGTTGTCATTACAATTCTATCATTTAATTTTATTATTTTTTCAGTTTCTTTGCTTGCAACTAAATATCCCATAGTAGATTTTTTTTCTGCAGCTATTACAATACCGTTTTTACAAATAATTCCTAAAGTTGTGGTTCCTGTTTTTAATTTTTCAAAAATTTCCATTAATATTTTATCGGAAAAACATTTAAATACTTTACATAATTTATATTTTAATTAAATAAAAATGTAATGAAAAAGCTAGGAGAAAATATATGGTATTCATTTTTAAACTCTTTAACCATATCAATATTCGGAAGTATTTTTTGGCTAATTTTATTTAAATTTTTAAAACTCCAAGATTTTGGGCTAATTTCATATATATATGCTTCTTCTCTTCTTTTAATAAATTTATTCTCATTTGGAACTTTTCAAGCATTATGGAAATATTGTAGCGAAAATAAATTTAAAAAAATTTTTATCTTTTCTCTTTTATTTTCTGCTATTGGAATATTTTTAATATATCTTATTTCACTTTTTTATTTTAACAATCTATTAATTTTTTATATTTCATTATTATTGTTCGTTTCTACGTTTTTAGAAAATATACTTTTCGGATTTCAAGAATTTAAAAAAATATTTTTATCAAACCTTTTTTCATCCCTCTCTAGACTTATTCTAATTTTTTTAGTTTATTATTTTTTTGGTCTAAAAATAGAATTAATAATATTAGTGGTTATTTTAAGCACTTTAATCGGAATTATATTTAAATTTTTTTATTTAAAAGAATACCTCTTTAAAAATCTTTTTTCAAATTTAAATTTTAATGAAGTAAAGAGATTTTTAAGTTTATCGTTTTCTTCATTTCTTTCTTCATTTTCTTCATTTTTTTATTCAAATTTCTTAGTAGTTTCTTCTTTTATAGTTTTTTCTTCAATACTTGCAGGTATAATTTATTTTTCTCAAATAATTTTTGTTATAATTTCTTTTTTCCCTTCTATTATTATCTCGGCGGCATTACCACTAATATCTAACCTCTTTGTTAGAGGAAGAGTAGAAAAAATAAAGTTTATAATTAAAAATTTGTTTGTACTTTCAACAATAATAATAATTCCATTAAGTTTTTTAGTTGCATTTCATTTTGAAACGATTTTAAAAATAATAAATTTTGAGGATGAAATAATAAATAGCTTTACTTCTTCGATTTTTTTAGTTATTGCTATTTCATCTACATTCTTTTTATTATCAAACATTTTGCTTTCTTTATTATTTTCTTTAAGTAAAGTAAAGGAAATTTATTTTACAGAACTTTTTTCCATTTTAATTTTCTTAGTACTTTTTTTCATTTCTTATAAATATGAAAATATATTTTATCTTCTATTGGGTTATTTTTTAGTTCCTATCTTTAAATTTTTATTGTATTTTTATACTTTAAATATTAATTTAAGTTCAATCTTTTCTATTAAATTATCTTTTCTAATTATTTTTTCATTCTTAGTTTCTTACTATCTAAAATCAGAAGTATTAATTTTTGATGTTGTACTATCTCTTATTTCCTTGTTTTTAATTATTTTTTTTATAAAAACTATAAAAATATTTGATAGCGATTTTGAAACTTTTATAAAAAAATTAAATTTACCTGACTTAGTTAAAAAAATAGCTATTAAACTCTTTCTGAAGCAAATTAAATTATGAGATTCTTTGAAATTTGTGAAATATATGAAAAATTAGAGAAGATAAGTTCAAAAATAGGAAAAACAGAAATTTTGGCTAATTTATTTAAGAAAGCTGAGGGAGAAGAATTAAAAAAATTAGTATTATTGTCTACTGGTCAAATCTTTTTACCTTTTGAAAATAGGGAATTGGGAATTGCATCTAAATTAGTAATGAGAAGTATTTCTAAAGCTAGCGGATTTGATTTAAAAAATATTGAAGAATTATATGTAAAATTTGGAGATTTGGGAAAGGTTGCTGAATATTGTATAAAAAATAGAAAGCAAAAGATATTTTTTAAAAAAGAATTAACGGTAAGCGAAGTATATGATAAATTAAGAGAAATTGGATTGTATGAAGGCGAAGGTTCTCAAGATAGAAAAATTTCTACTTTAGCTGGTCTATTAAATTTTAGTAATCCTTTAGAAGCTAGATATTTGGTTAGAATAGTTTTAGATGAATTAAGAATTGGTGTTGCTGAAGGAATTATAAGAGACGCAATTGTTATGGCTTTCTTTAAACCTAGTGAAAAGGAAAAAGCACAATATTATGTTGATTTTGCTTGGAATATATTGGGAGATTTTGGAGAAGTAGCAAAGATTGCAAAACACGAAGGAATAGAAGGTTTAAAAAGAGTTAAACCAGTTTTGGGTAGACCAATTCAAGTTATGTTAGGAATAAAGGCAGAGAGTATTGAAGAGGTAATTAAAAGACATGGAAAAGTTATCGCAGAATTTAAATACGATGGCTTAAGAATGCAAATACATAAGCAAAAAGATAAAGTATGGATTTTTACAAGAAGATTAGAAGATGTTACAAAACAATTTCCTGATGTTGTTGAAATTATAAGAAAAAATATTTTGGCTGATGAATGTATTATTGAAGGAGAAGCATGGCCAATAGATATTAATACAAAATTACCTATGCCATTTCAAAAATTGAGTCAAAGAATTCATAGAAAATATGATATTGAAAAAATATCAAAAGAAATTCCTGTTCAATTAAATTTGTTCGATATAATCTATTTAAATGGGGAAACATTTTTTGAAACTCCTCTAATAAAAAGAAGAGAAATATTAAAGAATATAGTTAAGGAAGAAGAATTAAAAATTCAACTTGCCGAAAGTATTTATAGCGATAATATAAAAGAAATTGAAGAATTTTACAATAGAGCTTTAAGTTTAAAACAAGAAGGAATTATGCTTAAAAATCCACAATCTTTTTATATTTTTGGTAGACATGTTGGTGGATGGTATAAAATTAAACCTATAATGGAAACTTTAGATGTAGTAATTGTTGGAGCAGAATATGGAGAAGGATCTAGAAGTAAATGGCTTTCTAGATATCTATTTGCAGTTAGAGATGAAGATACTGGCGAATTATTAACTTGTGGAATGGTGAGTACTGGCTTAACAGAAGAACAATTCGAGTTAATGACAGAAATGTTAACTCCACTAATAATTAAAAGAGAGGGGAATTTTGTTTGGGTAAAACCTAAAATTGTTGTTGAAGTTAGTTATCAGGAAATTCAAAAGAGTCCAAATTATACTAGTGGATATGCTTTAAGGTTTCCTAGAATAGAAAGAATAAGAGAAGATAAAAGTGTTAATGAAATAGATACTTTAAAAAGACTTGAAGAGTTATATAAATCTCAAGGAAAAGCAGGATGATAGATAATATAGTTGGAGTAATTTTAATTTTATTTGGTGTTTATCTTGGATTAAGAAATAAAGAGGATTTTTTTGGAGATTTAGGATTTAACATTTTTAAAATAAATAAAATATTAATACATCTTTCTCTACTATTAATTATTCTTGGAATAATTTTGATTTTATGGTAGAAGTTTTATTACCAGATAGATTAAAAGGGGAAATTGAAAATTTTATAAAATCTCTAACTGGAAATAAAAAGTTTAGGTTACACGAAAAGGAATATTGCATTCTTTCTATGCCTCCATATAGTTTAGATTTTACTCATTTTTCAGGAAAAGTAACTGAAATAATTTATTCTATCATATTTGGTTTTGGAAAAAAAGGTTTTGATGTTTTTAAGATAGATGAAAGTTTATATGTTAGTTCGAACTATCAACCTTTTTATTCTAATATAAGAAGACAAAAAGAAGAAATTGAAAATAATATAAAAGCACAACTGGCTCAAATTGCTACGGCAATTACAGATACTCAGTTAATTGCTCATGACTATAGAAAGTATAAATATTTTTTAAAAATTTTCATTGAGTTAGAGGAAATTCAAAAAAAATTAAGTGAAGAAAAAAATAGGGAGAAAATCGAAGAATTAGAAAGAAGAAAAAAAGAGTTAGATCAATCGTTGAGAAATATTTTTATAGATCAAGTCGATATTTATACTGGTGATTTTTCTATAATAAACATGGCTAGAACTAGATGGACAACATTTATTTCAGATTTTCTTTCATTAGATGAAGAAAGAACACCCGAAGATGTTTTACAAAAAATCCCAAATATAACAAAGGCAGAAGCTATACAACTAGCTAAAAAAAATCAACTATACTTAATTTGGAGGGAAGAATTTAAAAGAGTTGTTAAAGAGAGAGAGGCAGAATTAAGAAAGCTATTAATAATGAGAAAGAATTCAATAGATAAATACAAGGAAATGTTAAGACCATTGATAGCAAGATACTTTTCTTTTAAAGAAGATCCATCTATGTTTACATCAACTTCTTTATCGTTTATTAAGCCAGCAACATATCCTTTATTCATCGAATCTACAAAATTATGGTTAATTAAGTCTATTCCATCATCTTATTTTGAATACGAAAAGACAAGGCATGCTTTTCTATCTTTAGAAAGAATTGGTTTAATATCGGAAAATATTATTAAGCTGGTCGATAAATCAAAAGAAGAGAGAGTAAAAAAGGTTGTAATGCCAGTAGAACCATCTGTTGATAGAGTTGTATTAGCAGGATTGGAAGTTATTAATCAAAATTATGGTGCAAACTTTTCAATAGATGATATTTTAGATATAAGAGAGAGGTTATATAAAAAGGAGTATGAAGTTTCTCCAGATAAAGAAAGATGGAAATTAAGTCCATATTATGTTTTTGTTGAGATTTCGATAGATAGAGTATTATTAAAAACTTATTCTGGCATAGAAATAGAAGATTTTGCATTTAGTATTAAACCTTATTTGATTTCTCAAAATTTAGCATTTTTAATGTATCTTCAAACAAAAGCATTAGATACATATTATGAACAACAAATTAATTCTTTTTTTGGAGAATCGCTATTAAAGGAAATAGAAATAGAGGTAGATGTGAAGGGTCAAAAAACTAAGCAAAAACTTAACGTTTGGTTAGATATAAGAAGTTTAGATTATCTTTTTGAAGAGGAAGAAAATTATAAGAAATTAGAAGAAGAAAAAAGAAGAGAGTTCTATAATATTTTAAGTGAGTACGTTATTAAATTTGAAGAAACTTTTCTAAAAAGAAAATATTTTGCTCCATATCTATTATATGAAGCGTCTGTCGCTGGTGAATATTTTTTTGATTATGTCGTAGCTACGAAGATAGATATAGATAGAACAATTGCATCTGCATTTGGTTTTCCAATATAACTATATCAAAATTTAAAAATTAAAGATTTGGGCTGCTTCTATCTGCATAATTTACTGTATAATATTTTGGTTTTAATGCATTTTTAATATACTCGAATGCTCTCCATGGATCAGTATGTTCTCCGCATGTATAAATATCAACTGTAACATAATTATATTCAATCCATGTATGAATTGCAACATGACTTTCAGTTACTAAAGCAATGACAGATACTCCACCCTTTTCTCCTCCAAAACTCCAGGATTTTATTTCATATAAATTTGCTCCAGATAATTTTACTGCCTCTATTACTATATTTTTGAGAATTTCTTCATTTGATGCAACTTCTAGATCTATATAATAAAAATTACCATAAACATGCTTACCAACTATTCTATTTTCTTTTTTATCTTCTTCTTTCATAATTTAGATTGTTTTTGAATGTATTTATATTAAATTCTTCTTTTAGGTTTTTTCTTAATTTTTGATTTTGAACTGTTAGAGATGCTTTAGATATCTCGACTTGTTGCTAATACAAAACGATACTATTAGAATTTTTTAATTTATAACAGAAATTAAGTTGCCCCCGACGGGATTTGAACCCGCGACCACTGGGTCCGAAGCCCAGTGCTCTATCCAGGCTGAGCTACGGGGGCTCATAATTTGTTTTTATCAAAAATCTAAAATTGTAAATAATTTTAATATTCTAAAAATTGCTTTTCAAATTGCTTTACGTATTCAACGCTTTTTTTGGTATCTACGAATAATTTTTCAACTCTTTCAACATGTTTTTTCTCTATAATCTTTGAGTTTTCTTCTTTTGCAACTATGTCTGCTGGATGTAATAATTGCATAGCATATCTTAAGCTATTCTTTACACCCAACTGAGTTAAATATTCTAGAGCTTCGTCACTTAATTCAATTTTATCGTTTTTAGCCTTTATTTTAATAATTTCTCTAATTTCTCTTTCTGTATATGGTCTTGTATTTATAATTAATAGTCTATCTAGCAAATCTATTGGCATTGCGTGTGGAGATTTATAATCGGTACCTCTTATTGGTGCAATTCCTCTGTTTGTTGCAAAAATGAATATTGGACTTAATTCTTGCTCCATTGCTCTATTTAAAAATGCGAAAGTTTCTATATCTAATAAACTACATTCATCAATAAAAACTACTCCAGGAACTAATTCTGCTTTTCCTTCTTTTATCAATTCTTTAACTATTTCATCAACTTCTTTTCTTATTTCACTATCTATTTCTTTTCTTTCTGCGCCAAAAAATATACTAGCTATATCTATAGAAGATTTTGCTCTAGCCAAATCTAATTGATGCAATGTAACTACATATACAAATTCTTTTTCTTTTAAAACTTTTCCTTTTGGTAATGGTATAGGTTTTTCTGCAGTTAATTCTTCTTCGCTCTTTTTAATAACTCTTTCACTTTTTCCATATTTTACGATTCTACCACCATCTACATCTATAGCAATAATATCTCCAATTTCAACTCCTTGTTGAACTAATTGAATTGCAAATGTTTGATCTACACTTAACTTTTTGGAATCTTCACTAGTTTCTAATTTAATAGTTGCTGAATATGGAATTTGATAATATGGATTATATGGATGCGGTTTATGCTTAATATCAAGCTCAGTAACTTCTCCTTCATAAACTTTTCTTACTTCTCTTATTCTTACTCCAATTGCTTTTCTTAATGTTTGTGTTAAAAATTCAGTTTTTTTAACTTCTGCGCTGTATATTTCGCTAGCTGCTAAATGAACAAATGGAACATCTTTACCAAGTTCTTTAGCAATTCCAATGGCTAGTGCAGTCTTACCACTTCCTGGAGGACCTGCAATTAAAATTCCTTTGCCAGCGAACTTACCTTCTTTAATTAACTTAACAATTATACCAGCAGCTTCTCTAGCTTCTTCTTGTCCTACAAATCCATCTGCAATAAATTCTGCTTTTAATCCTTTTAGACCTAAACCCTTTATATGGCTATGTGCTGCTATTCTTTCAAATTCTCTTAATTCTTTAATTTCAGCGATTTCTCTTATTTCCATGATTTATATTTTAGGAATAAAGAGTGAAAAATTTAAATTTTATAGATACTTTCTTATTTCTTTGGATTTATCTATAGCTAAATCTAATAATTTTTCTATTTCATTAAATTTAAACTTTCCTCTCAATTTTTGAACAGCAACAATTTTTTCATCATCTCTTATTCCAAAAGCTATTAAATCATTTATAACTTGCTCTTCATCATAAGTTAAATCTAATATATAAGAATCGTTAATTTTTCCTATTGTTACGTATGTTGGCTTATATCTTACAGGTAAATTACCTATAAATTCATTTCTTATTAAGCTATTATTTTCATATTTTGGAATTTTAGTAGAATGTAACGCAGCAATACTTGCTAATGTGCTTGCATCTAATAAGTTTCCATCGTTAGAAATTATGTGTATATCAACAAAAATTCCATAAACTTTTCCATCTTCTATAAATAATTTATCTAATTCGATCATTTTTGATTCTCTAATTATTCTATCTACTAATCTAGCCAATTCTATTGCATATTCATTTGGTGGACCTGGTTCAAACGTCGGATGCGCAATTGGAGGAAATTCAGCATTTACTACTAAAATTCCTTCGTTTGGAGTATCTGGAAAAGGTTGTGCTAATTCTACTTTTACTCCAGCTATTACAAGAGTATTTCCGAGTTTTACACTTGCACTACCTTCAGCCTTAGGTATAATATCTTTTTCTATTTCAATTTTTCTATATTCCAAAAAACTTCTATTATCTAATCTTTTTCCTTCTTTTAATAATTGTAAAACTATTCTTTCATCAATCATATTTTTCTTTTTCTAAATAGTTCCTTAATGCTTCTTTTTGTTTTTCATAAACAACTTTAGCCTTTTCTTTAAGCAAGCTAAGTGCATATAGAAATTCTTCTTTCTTTAATTCTCCATCCATTTGTAAAAGAACAATTTCATCTGTAGCAAATAAGTAACCAAAAGATATATCAGCACTTCCATAATTATCTTCCAATTGGTTTAAATCTACTACAATTTTATCCTCTATTTTTCCAGCAGTAAGTCCTACTATTAAATCTTTCATAGAAATTCCAGCTAAGGCTAATGCTAAACTAATTGCATTTAGTGATGTAATTCTAGTTGAACCGTCGCTAGAAATTACTTCTGCATAACAGTCTATAACTGCTCTTGGATATTCTTCTAAAAATATAGAATTTTCAATTGCATCTCTTAAAACCTTAGATAATTCGATACTTCTTCTATCAATACCAGGATTTTTTCTTGTATCTGTACTAAAAGGTGCCATATTATATCTAACTCTTACTACAGCTTTTTCATCTTCTTGTAAGAATTTTGGTTGTAAACTTCTTGCTCCATATACTGCTGCGATAGCAACTGTATTTCCAAAAGAAAACTTCGCACTTCCATTTGCTATAGGGATTATTCCTAATTCAATGTTTATATTTCTAATTTCATCTAAATTTCTTCCATCACTTCTTTTTCCATTTTCAAGCAGTTTTATATTTTCTTTTTTCATTTTTCCTCTAAATATTTTATTACCATTTCTGTTAATCCTTTAAAGTGCGAATTTTTTTCGATAAATTTTATTGCATTAATAGCTTTTATCATATTTTCAGCTTTTTTTGATTTTATCCATATATATCCATTTTTTCCTGCAATTATTTCACAATTTGTTTTTTCTGAAATTAATTTCATCATACTCATGTTTTTTCCGATAATTCTCGCAACTTTTGCTGGATTTACACTTATTACTCCTCCACCATTTAGTTTTTTAAAATTACCATTTTTTATCGAAATTTGTATTATTTTATAATTTATTACGTTTATGACTTTTGCATAAATAACTTCGTTTATATTAATAGTTTTACTCAAGTCTGTTCGATAAATATCTATAAATTCTCTTACAACTTCTGCAATAGGTAAAAAGGCATAATTAATAGAGTTAATATCGACAAGCCAACCAGCAGCTTCTACTTCTCTTACTATTCCTATAACATTATCTCCAACTTCAGGGTAGTAGGTAGAAGATAAGGAAATTGCTTTAGTTTTTTCTTCATTCTTCGAAATTAAAGAAACTTTTTTCGAGATAAATCTATCGTTAAATTTATAACTAAATTCGTTCTTTTCAACTTCTTCTCCTGGTAATACTATTTTACCATACAACTCAGCCATTTTCTTTTCCTATTTCTTTAATTTCGATATCTTTTGAGTATTTATATAGTAAATTTAGTATTTCGTCTTTTGATGCATTAATTATTTTAACCTTTAAAAATAAATAGTTTTCTGACCATTTTTCCTCTAAAATATTTATTTTTAGTTTTCTAATTTCATTTATTATTTTACTTCCAATATTTAATGGAATTTTTATTTCCATTATAATATATTCTAACTTTAGCGGAATAATTTTTTTAAGTTCTTTTACGATATTTTCTAATTGTATTTCAGCATCTATAAATGGATCTATACTAACTTTTGCTTGCTCTAAAGCTAATGCTATTCTTTGAGGTGGATGTGGTAAATTATTTTGAGGATTTATAAATCTTTTAGAAATCAAATTTATTATTTGATTTCTTTTTTCCTCTATTAACTTTCTTTTTAATTCTGTTGGAATTTGAATTTCTCCTTTTGTTAAAATAATTTCCGCTATTTTATAAATATCAGTAGTATTAAAAACTTCTTTTAATTCGTTAATTGAGGCTCTTTCGGCTTTTCTAGCATCTTTAAATATGTCATTAACAGCTAGAATTTCTTCTATTCTATGTTTTTTACCTTGTTTATATTCGAACGCTTTTAAAGGATCGACTAATATCTCGAACTTTATATTTTTAAATTTATAAGAAGCAATTACGGATTTTTCTATGGATATACTCATTCTTCTATTACTTTTGAGAATGGAGTCTCTTTTTCAATATAAACAATTTCTATTGTAGCATCTTTTTCAACTTTTTTTAATATTTCTTTCGCTAGCTCTATAGAATCTTCTCTATCCATATTTTCTTTCCATTTTTGCTTTAATATTTTCATAGCAGCTTCTGCTTGTCTTCCAATAGCAACAGCTTTCCATTCAAAAATTGCTCCACTAGGTTCTATTTCAAAAACATGGGCACCCTTAACATCAACACCACTAATTATTAACCAAACACCAAAAGGTCTTAAACCGCCATACATCGTGAATTGTTGCATTTCATCACCTATAAATCTTGCTAACTCTCCAACATCTATTTTCTCATCATAAGTTAATGTATAAGATTGTGCTCTATATCTTGCTATTTTTGCTAAAAATCTTGCATCTGCTATTAATCCGCTAGAAACCATTCCAATATGATCATCTATTTTAAATATTTTTTCAACACTTTCGCTAATTTGGAGTTCGTCAACAAATTTAGCTGCTGCAATTATAACACCTTTATCATATCTAAAAGAAATTGCTGTAGGACCCCTTTTACCAGCTTCTTTTGCATATTCTACTTGGAATAATCTTCCATCTGGACTAAAAACTGCTATTGTTCTATCGTAACCTAAATGCTCTGGGAATAACTCTGGCATATAATTATCTACAAAATAAAATTTATATTTTTAATTGTAATTTGAATAACCTATTAATCTCCAACTTCCTTTAATTTGTTTGGAAATTAAAATTCTATCGTTTTTTTGAACAACAACAGGAAATCTTAATAAAACATCTAAATAATTTTCTCTTATACTTTTTACTATTCCAACAGTTCTTTGTGGTCCTATATTTATTAAAATCATATCATTTTCTTTTAGTTTTATTTCTTTTTCGTCTAATGCATATCTTTGTAAGTATCTAATTTCAAACGATATAGAGTTAACTTCTTTTGGAAGTTCATTAACTAAACCAATTATTTTTCCAGTTAATGAATCATTCTTTGCTATGCTTGCATCTAAATTTGTTTGAATTCCTATTAATCCTCCTGGGGTTGCTTCTTCAACCTTTATTCCACTTTTTCTAATTTCAATAATTTTTGCTGTTAAGTCGATAAATTTTCCATTATGATAGGCAGCTGGCTTTATTTCGATTTCATCATTTTCTCTAAACTTTCCTTTTATTACGCTACCCCCAAAAACAGCTCCTTTTAGTTCTTTTATTTTTGTTCCTGGTAAGTTTATATCAAAACTTCTTATTGCATACATTATAGGCTTTTCTTTTTCATTTCTTTGTGGTGTTGGAATAAATTTTTCTATTGCTTCTATTAAGTATTCAATATTAACATTAAATTGAGCAGAAATAGGAATTATTGGAGAGTTTTCATAAGGTGCATTTTTTAAAAAATTTTTTATTTGAGAATAATGTTCTAAAAGTTTTTGTTTATCTCTTACTAAATCAATTTTTGTTTGTGCTATTATTATATTTTTGATTCCTGCTATTTCCAAAGCTTTTAGATGTTCTTCTGTTTGAGGTTGCGGACATTTTTCGTTCGATGCAATTACTAAAATTCCTCCATTCATTAAACTGCTTGCTGTTAGAACTAAGCTCATTAAAGTTTCATGTCCAGGAGCGTCTATAAAGCTAACTGCCCTTAAGAATTCAATATTTTTTGAAAAACATCTTGGACAAGCTTTTAAATTATTAATATCAGAAAAATAGAATTCGCAATCTTTACACTTATAAAATTTTGCATCAGCATATCCTAGCTTAAGAGTTATACCTCTTTTCAATTCTTCGCTATGTTGTAAAGTTAATTTACCTGTTAATGCTTTAGTTAATATTGTTTTGCCATGCGCAACATGACCAACTAAACCTATGTTAATTATAGGTAATTCTTCTTTCATTGTTGCGACTTTTTCTGCAAAAATTGTTTAATTACTTCAAGTTCTTCTAATGGTTTTTCTCCCCTTTTAATAATTTTCATATTAATTTGAACAATATCGCTACTAATTGTGTTTCCTCTAACTGTTTTTTTCTTTCTTTCTCCTTTCTTTCTTGGATGAAAACAAGGTGGAGAAGATAATAAAACTTTTTTCTTTACAGAACCTTCAACATTTGGATGCATTGGGAATCCATCTTTATCAGTACCTCCTGTTATTTGAAGTTCGTATCCACTTAATCCAATAATATTTCCATCTATTTTATCTCCAATTTTTTTTCCAATTAGTTGCGGAGCTAAGGATTGATCTATTTCTATTTGATATGCTTTTCTTGTTTCTGGATCACTTACTACAATTTTCCATACAGGCATAATTTATTAAAGATATAAATTTATATTGATTATTTTTATTTAAACTTCGATTAACGGCTTAAAATTATTCCAAAGTTTTTTTATTATATTTCTAAAATCTTCTGTAACATTCTTCTTATTCAAATCTAAACTTAACTTTTTCCAACCTTTTCCTAGAAATAATTTTCCAATTAAAACTTTCTGTTCAAATTCATTAAGTAGATTTTGATAATTAGTTAAAAAGTAAAATTTTGCAATTTCTTTTACAACATCTGTAACACTTTCATATGGCAATAAATCTTGTGAAAATGCCTCTATTCTTTCTATTTGATTTTTAGTTAGCAATGGAAAATAGTAAGAATTGATAGGTTTGCTTAGTAGTATATATGCACTCTCTAATTCCATATCGTAATACGCATCGGATAAACTAGCAATTAATCTTTGTTTAAATTCAAAATAAATTTTTTCCACTATTTCTTTGGCTTTATCATTCAAAGGTTTAATCCATATAGTGCTATACTCTCCACTTGTTTCATTTCTCTTAGAAGAAATATGCAAAGGAACAAAACCGTTTTTTATCCAAAATTTTGCAAGCTTTGGTGAAATACCAAAAACAGTGCCAATATAATCAACTTTATCTTCGAATTCTTCTTCAATTTTTTTTATTGCATAACTTCCAATACCCAAACTAAATAATTTGGGATGAGTAGCTATCCTTACTATTCTAATTCCTTTCAATTTAGCAATTTCTTTTTCTCTATAATGTCTCAATAATATTCCTGGAATAATGTTTCCAAAAATCTCTTTAGCACCTTTTGATAAAATATAATTTATTAAATCGTCATTTAAATTACCTTCAAAACTAAGATGCAATGAATTTATAATTTTTTTTGTATTTTTTACATTAACAAATCTAGCAAAATGGTGTGGAGCATCTGCTAATATTCCTAAATCTCTTGGTCTATTTCTATAGTGTGCAATAACATAAATACCAAAAAAATTTCTTAATAATTCTTCATCTTCAAACAATTTTTCTATATCTATTTTCGAGTATTCATATTCTTCTCTAGATATTTTCATTATATCTTCTTTATCTAATTCACAAGGTTCGCTATCTAATAAAAGAAAATCAAATATCCATTTTTCTACTTCATCATCAATTGAATATCTTATGGGTTCTTTCATTTCATATTCTATAAATTCGATATTTTCTTCTCTTAAGAATTCCTTAAATTTTATTTCAAAACTTCTACCAGAACCTTCGTAGCCATGAATTGTAGATGAAAATATGCACTTTTCAAATTTTTTTGCAACTCTAATTAATATATTTGCTGATATTGCTGCAGCTTCGTCAATAATTACTAAGTCATATTTATTTTCTAAAATTTTTATTGGTTCACTATATTCTATATAGCAATAATTTGTTATAATTTTATAATTTTCTTTTTTATACTTAATTTTTAGCTTATTCAATCCGATCTCTAAAAATCTATATAATGTATTTACATTTTCTTTTTCTAAGGAGCTTATGCATATCTTTATTTTGAATTTTCTTTTTTCAAATTTATAGATTAAATTTGCTAAAAAAAGTCCTAGGCTAGATGATTTACCTCTACCTCTATTTGCTTTTAATATAAAAACTTTTTTATCGTTTTCAAAAAAAATATCTAATAAATTAATTACATTTACTTGATCTTGAGTTTTACAAATTTTAAAAATTATTTTTGGTATTTTTGATTTCGGAAAAACTATCTTTTCTTTTTCCATTTTTTCTTTTTCTACTTTTCCAATTTTTTTAATTTCGATGTTTTCATTTTCAATAGTTACTATTGAAATTGGTTTTCCTTCAAATAATTTTTTAAAAAATCTAATTTCAAAAACATTTCTTGGCATTTGATCAGAATATACTAGCAACTTCTTAAATTTATATTGATAGTCTAGAAATTCGTTCAATTTTCTAAAAATAAAAATTATTATTCCACCGCCTTTTATACTATCTACAATTCTTCCGATATCATCTGGATGAATGTTTTCTCTAAAGTCTATAATAGCATTATCAAAAGTTTGACCTAAAATTTTTCTGCTATCTTTAAACTCAAGAAAATAAAAATTTAGATTTAAGTTTTCAAATTTAGATATTTCATTACTTACAAAAATCGAATTCTTACTTTCAATAATTTTAAAAATTTCTTTTAGATAATTTAAATCTTTATCACAAAAAATTGCTAAAATTCTTCTTTCGTTGAATTTTTTAGCTTCGTTTTTAAGTTCTAAAACTAATTTTTTAATCTCCTCTAATTTCATATTCCAAATTTCCATAGGGCAAAATCACTTTTGAATCAAAGAAATAAGAAGCATTTGATAAGATTAAAATTCCATCTCTATAGATATTTCCTTGTTTATTAATTAGAGATTCCACATCTATTCTAATATCTAAATTTAATGGAAAATCAAAAGGATTTTTTATTAAAACTTTATATGAATTTTCTAAAACAATTAATCTAACATAGTTTCTTATATCTCTTTTTTCAACTTCTTTTATTACAAATTCTCTAATTTCTGAAGAAATACATACTTTATCTTCAATATAATTTACTTCTATCATTTCTCCAGTTTTTAAATAAAAAATAGCGTTCTTTGGTAAGTCGTAACAGTAAAAACTTCTTTTAATTAGATATGGATAATTTATTTTATATTCATAAGTTCTTTCAATAGCGAAAAAACCACTATCTATATCTTTTCTTATCCAAACAAATGCATTAGATATTTCAAACTTTCTAATAAGAGTTAATTTTGGTGTTTCTAAAAATTTATATAAATTAAAATAGAAAAGAGAAATTGAAATAGTTAAAATTAGAGTTATGAAAAATCTTTTTACTGCAAGATTTTCTTTCAATCTTCTTATCTTATCTAATCTTACCATAATTAAACATCAAAATAAATTCCTTTTTCTTTTTGTTCTCTATCTATTTTTGAATCGAACTTATTAATTCTTGGCCTATTTGTTTCTTTATCTTTTCTAAATGTGATTTGAAATTCTTTTAAAAATTCATTTATTCCATCCTTTAATTCATAGATTTTAGCCTTACCAAATGTTCCTGGATTACCTTTAAATAATAATATTCTATGCGAAATGTAAGAGATAAAAGTTAAGTCATGATCAATAACTAAAAAACTTTTTTCTCTATTTTCAATAAAATCCTTTAAATTTTTTATTAGAGATATTCTCTCTTCGATATCTAAAAAAGCAGAGGGTTCATCTAAAATATATAAATCGGAATCTTTTAATAAACATGCAGCTATTGCAACTCTTTGCATTTCACCACCACTCAAATTTTTTATATTTTTCAGCAAAATTCTCTGTAAGTTTAGGGGAAATATTATTTCTTTTATTTCATTTTCACCAATTTTTTTAATTGAATTTAAATATTCTTCAACACTTCCATCAAAATCTATATTAATAAATTGAGGTTTATAAGAAATAGAAATGCTTAAATTTAAGTTACTTTCAATTTCTTTAGCTAAAATTTTTGCAAAAGTAGTTTTTCCAAGAGCATTAGCTCCGATTACACCAATTATTTCTTTTTTTCTTATTTCAAAACTTTCAACAAATAATTTAAATGAATCTAATTTTTTTTCAAAATTCTCAATTTTTATTAGAATTTCGTTTTTTGGTTGGATTTGTTGAGTTTTTTCAAATTTAATTTCGAAATCTCTAAACTTAATGTTTTCTTCTTTTATATAACCTTCAAAAAAGTTATTAATACCGACTCTAGCTGATAATAGATTACTTACGATTCCATATACAGATGGCATTCCGTAAAATATATGAATATAATCGCATAATGCATCTAAAAATGCTATGTCATGATCAACAATTATTGATGATTTGTCTTTTAAATGTCTTCTAAAAATATTAATTAAATTAAATCTTTGAGATATATCTAAAAAAGTTGTTGGTTCATCAAAATAATAGAAATCTGCATTTTTCGCTAGCGAAATAGAAATTGCTAATGCTTGCAATTCTCCGCCACTAAGATTTTCAATATTTTTTTCTAAGATAGAAATTCCAAATTCGTTTAAAATAAGAAATATCTTTTCTTTATCTTCTTTTAAACTATCGATAATATCTTTAACTTTTCCTTTTAGAAGTTTTGGAATTAAATCAACTCTTTGTGGCTTATAAGAAAGCCTTACTTTATTTTCTTTTAATTTTTCTAAATAATTTTGAATTTCTTTACCTCTAAAAATTTTTATTAAATCTGAAATTTCATATTCTTTATCAATTTCACCAAAATTCGGTTTAATTTCCCCTATTAATATTTTTAACGAAGATGTTTTTCCAATACCATTTGGACCAATTATACCAACTATTTTATTTTCTATCGGAAAAGGTAAATTGTATAATTCAAAACCATTTATCCCAAATCTATGTATTGGCTTTTGATCTAATGGTTTTGGAAAATTTACAATTCTTATTGCGTCAAATGGACAAACTTTAATACATATACCACAACCAATACAAAGATCTTCATCTATAGCGACTATATTTTTTTCTTCGTTGAAATATACGGCTTTTTTATTATTTGCAGCTATGGGACATTTAGATATACAAACTAGATTACATTTATCAAATCTACATAGTTCTCTATCTATTACTGCAATTCTTTTCTTCATAAAGCATTTAAATTTCTTTTCGAAATATATTTGAAACAAATTGCAATGTTTAACATTAATGAAAGAAATTAATATAAATCTTTAATGCTATTTATATTTATATGAAATACATAAAATTTTTAAAAGAATTGAATAAAAATGATGTAAATATTGCTGGTGGAAAAGGTGCAAATCTTGGCGAATTAATAAATTCTGGAATACCAGTTCCTAATGGTTTTGTTGTTTTAGGAAATGCATATAGAGAGCATATAGTTAGAAATGGAATAGATAAAAAAATTAAAGAAATTTTAGATCAAACAGATGTTGATAATACAGAACAACTAGAAAAAAATACTGAAAAAATTCGAGAATTAATAAAAAATGCGCCAATGCCAAAAGACTTAGAAAAAGAAATTATTGAGGCTTATAAAAAACTAAGTGAAATTGAAGGTGGTAAAGAAATTTATGTTGTTGCTAGAAGCAGTGCTACTGCAGAAGATATAAAAGAGGCAAGTTTTGCTGGTCAACAAGAAACGATTTTAAATGTAAAAGGAGTAGAAAATGTTTTAAACGCAGTTAAAAAGTGTTGGGCTTCGTTATTTACCGCTAGAGCAACATTCTATAGAACAAAAAAAGGATTCGATCATTTAAAAGTTGATATTGCTGTAGTAATTCAAAAACAACTTGGAAAAATTTCTAAAGAAGAGTATTTAAAAGGTAAATATGTTGCTGGTGTAGCCTTTACAATACATCCAGCGAGTGGAGATAAAAATAAAATAGTTATTGAAGCTCATTATGGTCAGGGAGAAGCTGTTGTTAGTGGATATGTTACTCCAGATACTTTTGTTATAGATAAGAGAACAGGAAAAATTTTAGAAAAACATATATCTAAAAAAACAAAAATGAAAATAGCAAGCGGAGATTTTGGATTAGAAGAAGTAGAAGTTCCTAAAGAATTAAGTGAGATTCCATGCTTAAATGATAAAATTTTAAGAGAATTGTGGAAAATTTTATTAAAAATTGAAAAACATTATAATTTTCCACAAGATGTCGAATATGTAGTTGAAAACGAAAAAATTTATATAGTTCAATCAAGACCTGTAACTGCATTTTTTGAAAAAAAATTAGATGAAGTTAATATAAAAATAAAGCCAATATTGAAAGGTTTAGCTGCTAGTGGTGGAATTGCAATAGGAAAAGTAAAAATTTTAAAGGATGCTTCAGAAATTAATAAAATAGAAGAGGGAGATATTTTAGTAACTACTATGACCGAACCAGATATGGTTCCTGCTATGAAAAGAGCGGCTGCGATAATTACAGACGAAGGTGGAATGACTTGTTTAGCTCCTAATACAAAATTAATAACAAATTATGGTATCTTGGAAGCAGAAAAAGTTTATAAGTTAGTTGCTGAGGATAAAGTTGTTTATCTCTTATCAATGAATTTAGAAAAAAAATTAGTTTGGAAAAGAATTATAGCTGCTGGAAGAAGAAAAGACTATATTTATAAAATTTTTATAAGAGATTTTTCTGATGCTATTTATTTAACTAAAGATCATAAGGCAATTGTTTTTGAGGATAATCAAATTAAGAAAATTCCTATTGAAATTTTATATAAGAGAAATATTCCACTAATTTCTATAGTTGATATACCAGAAAAATTAATAAGTATAAACTCTAAAAAGTTAGCATATTTAATAGGTAGTCTAATTGCTACAAAGAAACTATCAGAAATTGTTGAAAACATAAATAGAGATAATTCGCATCAAATTCAAATATTAAAATCTGAATTATTAGAATTGGAAAATACATTTTTAATTAAAATATTAAATAATTTAGAAATATTTGTTTTAAATTTGGATAAGGAATCTACAAAGTATTTTCTAAAAGGTTTGTTAAGCTTAAATAATTCTATTGAAATATGGGAAGAAAATTTAATCAAGGCAATATCTCTTGCTTTAATTAAGATTGGAGTCTTACCGAATATAGTTAATGGTAAATTAATATTGAAAAAGGATAAATTAAAAAGAAGGAAAATTTTAAGATTTCCAATTAATTTTATTTCGAAAGAAAAATATGATTATGTTTATAATTTTGAAGTCTATGGAAGTAATGAATTAGAAAAAAATTATATAATTTTATCCGAAAATTTTGTTCCAATATTAGTATCTAATTCGCATGCTGCAATAGTAAGTAGAGAAATGGGAATTCCTTGTATAGTTGGAACAAAGGAAGCAACAAAAGTTTTAGTTGAAAATCAAATTGTTACTGTAGATGCATATAGGGGTTATGTATATGATGGAAAAGTTGAGGAATTATTAAAATATATTAAGAGCGAAGAGGTTGAAGTTGAAGAAGTTAAAAAATTAAAAACTAAAACAAAGATATTGATGAATTTAGGAGTTCCAGAAGCTATTAAAAAATATAGAAATTTACCATTTGAAGGAATAGGTTTAATGAGAATAGAA
>JAHLMO010000002.1 GCA_018920305.1 Candidatus Aenigmatarchaeota archaeon | reverse complement strand
AAAGTGGATGTAATACGAATAATACAAGAATTTGGGTAAAAGTACCGAATATTCCTGCTAATTCAAATAAAACAATTTATTTGTATTATGGAAATCCCAATGCTACTTCTATGAGCAATGGAGATTTAGTTTTTGAATTTTTTGATGATTTTGAAGGAACAAGTTTAAATACAAGTAAATGGATTATAGAATATTCGCATTTTCCATATTCAGTTTCGGGTGGAATTCTTTATATTGATTTAAGAAGTACCGAAGATAAAGAAACAACATTTAGAGCAGGGTTACCCTTTTCACTTTCAGATGGGAATGTTAGAAATTATGTTTTTGAAGCGTATGTAAGAGTAAATGGTATACCAAATCCAGATACTTCATGGGTTCTTTCGGGTTTTGCTGTAGGTAGAGGTGCTGCTGGTCTTGGTTGGGATTATAACTTTATGCTTGGTTGGGAAGGGGTTAATGATAGGTTTGCTTTACATAGCTGGATTGGTAGTATGAGAAGTATACATTTACAAGTAAATAATAATCAGTGGTATATTTACTACTTACATGTAGTTTCAAATAATAATGCAACAGGATGTATTGGAAATGTTTGTGCAAATGCAAATTGGGATATTGGAAGAGGAACATATCATTTAAGAATTGGTGGTCAAGGCAGTTATAGCGAATATTGGTACGATTGGGTAAGAGTCAGAAAATACACTTCTCCAGAACCAACAATTTCTTTAGGAAATGAACAAAGATTATAATAACTTATAGGTTTAAAAGAGATATAGATAAAAATTTCTACTATAGCTAATTATAATTTTAGTTTTTTAAGCATCAAAATTTATCGATAGTATTTGGAAACCTAAAACTAAACAATAATCATTAACAATTTATGCTTTGGTAGTCTTATTTTGATAAAAATATCATTACGAATTTTTTCCTTTATGTGCTGTTTAACTTTATTTTGATAGCATTTAATCTTGCTTTAATAGCCATTTCCATAAAGGCATGCATTTAATTGTTTTGCTATTTATTTTTATTTCATCCTCATAATCCCAAGTAATTATTAATAAATCTTTGCATTTTAATAATTCACTTGCTTTAATTAGCGCTTTTATTTCTCTTTTTTCTATTTCATCTTTATTTGAAGCATAAGTTACTTGAATTAGCTGTTTAATTTCTAAGCCTTCTTTAATTACAAAATCTACTTCATTTTGCTGATAATCTTTAAAGTAAAAAATTTCAATTAGTGGATAAATATTTGTTTTTCTAGGTAAATTTATACTAGAAGTAAAAATAGCCAGTTATCATAAGAAAATTATCAAAATTATCAATTATTCCCGCAAAGTATATGTTAAATCTTTATTATTTAGAGTGGAAGTTACTTTAGTTATTTTTTTATTTATTGGTAAAGATTATTTTTCATAAAAATTTTGCAAGCTAATATATGGCTACATTCTTGTTTTTTAAGGGAATACCATTTACAATCACAACTAAATTCGTTTTTAATTTTATCGTAAATAACATAATGAATATCTTTATCTCCCTTAACAGTAAAGTGAATTCTAAATTCATTTTCAAGATCCTTAGAAACTTTACCCTCTCTTACTAATCTTCTTGCCTTAATTTTTTTCCACATTGCTTTAATGCTCATAATTTTCTTTAATTATTATAGTAAATAAGGAATATCAATTAAACAGAGCAACTATAAAATTTCTATTAGCTTCTCTAGGTAGCCGACTATTGAAATAGTTATTTCATACTTCTTCATAAGTAATCGACAATATATATTTGAATCAAAGATAGAAATTAATGTTAATAATTTATGGGTGGAATAATTATTAATTATCAGTATCTTGCACTTATTTTCGTTCTTTTAGTTATTTATTTAATTTTTTCCCATTTTTTAGAACTTTTCTTAGAAATCTTTTATTCAGATATGAAAGCAAAAATTTTAGATATAGTAAATCTAATTTTTATCGTAGTAATTGCTTATTATATTCCAAACATCATAGCTGTAAAAGATGGGGATATCAAATTTAAAAATGAAGTTAATAGATTGAGATATTTGATAAGAATTTTGATCTTTATTTTTATAGCGATCTATGCAATAGTAAGCTTAATAATTAAAGATCCTATATTTGGAGTTGCGAGTGCAACTATACTTGGTTTATCTCTTGGTTTATCTTTACAACCAATTTTATTAAATCTATTTAGTGGCTTAATAATTCTTTCGACAGGTTTTATAAAGGTTGGAAATAAAATAAGAATAATATCATCCCAAGTCCCATATGTAGCTTCTACAGGTGGATATAAATATTTCTCAGACGACGCAATACCAATAGGATATAAAGGAACTGTCGAAGAAATTAGTATTTTTTATAGTTTAATAAGGTTAGAAAGTGGAGTAGTATTAAAAATTCCAAATTCTGTTGTTTTATTAAGTGGCATCATAGAAAAATTAGATGAGGAAGAAATTAGACTAATAAAAGTTAGATTTGAATTTCCGATTGAAAAAATAGATGAAGATAAAATTTTAGAAATGATGGAAGAAAGAGTCAGAAAAATTAAAGGTGTTAAAAGAGTCGCTGCTTTGTTTTCTGAACAATCTGATAAAGAACATGTAATTATAGAATTAAAAGTTGATATAAAAGGTAAAGAACATAAAGTAATTAAGTCTCAAATAATTAGGGAATTAATTAAGATTCGGAAAAATCTAAAAAGAATTAAAGGTAAAGATTAAAAACATATGTAAAGGTTTTTAAGAAATCAGAAAGCCCCGGGAGGGATTTGAACCCTCGACCTCCTGCTTTCTCTAGCAGGTAGCGCCATACAAGGCAGGCGCTCTACCTGCTGAGCTACCGGGGCATACGATTCTCGCCGGGGGTGGGATTTGAACCCACGCGGGCATAAGCCCACCGACTTAGCAGGTCGGCGCCTTAACCACTTGGCTACCCCGGCACAAGTCAAAGTATAATTATTATTAATTAAAAATTAAAAAATTATTCTACACAACATTTAACGATTTTTTTAATGAAAGATTTTAATTTATCAGAAGTTTTTTCTTCAGATTTTATTTCTTCTTTTATTTCCTTACTTTTTTCAATTTCTTCCTTTATTTTTTCGTCTTTTTCAATTTCTCCCTTTATTTCATCTAAACTATATATTCCTAAATTTAATGCCCAAAATAGAGTATAAGTTTTATAAGCACTTCCGAAATATTCACATGCTTTTTCTTTATTGTTTTTTAGTAACTTTGTACCAACTTCACTTAATCGCATAGTAGCAGCTAACAAATGTTTAGAAATACACCAAACTTCAGCACCCTCTTCAGCTTCTTTAACTATTTCTTTCATTAGTTCTTTTCTTAATTCTCTTACTTCGTTTAATATTTCAAAATATTTCTTATTTCCAGTCTTTACTCCAGACATAAACGAATGCTCTTCTATAGAAATTAAATTCATTATTGCAAAGCTTAAATCTTCGTCTTTTGAAATATCTAATCTAAAATTTTCGTCCTTTAGTTTTTCTAAAATTTCATTATATTTTTTTCGTAGCTTATCACTTACCTTCATAATATTAAGATAATATTAATATCTTTTGTAATAAATAGATTAATAAGCTCGCTATTATTAAGAAAACTATTGGAATTATAACTTTTTGAAACTTAAAATATACTTTGCCATTATTCTTCTTTATCAAGTAATTATTGAAAATTTCAGAAGAAATAATAGTGATTATTCCAAAAATACTTCCTAATAAAAATTCGTCAAAAATCCAAAATTTCGGATAATAAATGTTATATTCAAAATAATACAAAGGAAAATAACTTAAGAAGAAAAAGAGAAATAAAAGCAAAGGCTTTCTAAATAAAAATTTTATTCCTCTATTATCTAACCATCTAATAAAGACCAAAAATAGAGTAAAAACAAGTGCTCCGCTCCATAAACCTATTATTAAATCGCTTATTCCATAATGTTTTGATAAAAAACTTCCACCTAGCATAATTGGTGGACAAAGTACAGGACAAACCATTATTAATAATATAAATTATAAATTCTTTAATCTTTTTACTTTTAAGTTTTTATTTGCGCCGGCCGGGATTCGAACCCGGGCTACCGGCTTGGCAAGCCGGTGTCCTACCTCTAGACTACCGGCGCATAAAAAAATTTAAAGGATGTTAAAATTTTAAGCTTCAGTTTCTGGTTTTGGAATTTCCTCTTTTAAGCCTTTTCTTTTTCTAATTGACAAAACTGTTTTTTCAAATAATTCTTGAGGTAACTCTTCATATACTACTTCTAATATACTATAAAATGCTCTTCCACTTGTCACACTTTTTAATGCGGCATCTAATCCAAATGATTCACTAACAGGTATTTTTGCGATTATTATACCAGCACTGCTTTCTTCTTTTATATCTAAAATTTGAGATCTTCTCTTCTGTAATTCATTTATAACATCGCCAACTAATTCATAAGGAACATCTATTCTAATTATTTGCTTGGGTTCATAAAGAGTTGTATTAGCTAATAACATAGCTTGTCTTATTCCCCATTTAAATGCTGGAATTATTTGTGCAGGACCTCTATGAACAGTATCTTCATGTAATTCAGCATCAACTATTTTAACTTTTAATTTCATGCATGGTTCTCTAGCTAGTGGTCCATCTTCCATAGCTTCTTCAAAAGCTCTTATTACCATTTCAATAACTTCATTCATAAATTGTACACCTTTTGTTAAATCAATCAATACATTTCTATTATGTATTGCAACAACATTTTTTGCATCTTCTCTATCCATTCCTAATTTAATTAATTTTTCAATTAATTTTGGATCTTTTTTAGTTTTCAAATATGCATGTTCAGGTAATTCTCCACTAATAAATGCTTGATATACACTTTCTTCTAAAGGTTCTACTATTATATAAAATCTATTATGTTTATTTGGACTTTTTGCTTCTATAGGATTTGAATTTTTAACTTTAACAACCTCTTTATAAACAACGATTGGATTTGAAACTACTATATCAAAACCAAGTTCTTTCAATTTTCTTTCTACCTTTGCTTCAATATGTAACTCTCCTAAACCACTAACCAAGTATTCTCCTGTTTCCGTATTAATTTTTACTCTTAGTACACTATCTTCTTTTGCAATTTTTTGTAATACTTCAACTAACTTAGTTAGATCTTGTGGATTTTTAGGTTCAATTGCTTTTGTAACAACAGGTTCAAAAATATGTTTTATTTCTACAAAAGGAGTAATAATATCATCTGGCTCACAAATAGTTTCTCCAGTAAATGCTTCTGGAATTCCTACTATCGCTACAATATTTCCAGCTAGTACTTCATCTACAGGGATTCTTTGAATTCCTTTATAAATTGCGATTTGTTGAACTTTAGAAACTTTTTGATTAGAAACTAAGTAAATATCTTTTCCTTTGTAAATTTTTCCGCTAAAAATTCTTGCTGTTGCTACGAAACCAACATGTGGATCTGGAATAACTTTTGTAACAATAGCTGCTAGTTTTCCATTAGAATTTACTTCTAACATATCTTTTCCATATTGACTATTCAAATCTCCTGGCCAAATTTTTTCTAATCTATATTTTATTGCTTCTTTTGGGCTAGGTAAGTGTTTAATTATCATATCTAAAACAACTCTATGTAAAGGCGCTTTTTTAGCTAATTCTTCTTGTTCATCATTTAATACCATGTTAATTATATCTTTGAATGTTATTCCTGTTTCTTGCATATATGGTAATGAAATTGCCCATCTTTGTTTTGCAGAACCAAAAGCTACACTACCATTTTGAACATTTACGTACCAAGAATTTCTAAATTGTTCTTCTGCATATTTTTGTATTAATAAATTAACTTCTTTTATTAATCTTTCAAACCTCTCTAACATTTGTTGAGAAGTTAGTTTAACTTCCTTTATTAATCTATCAACTTTATTAATAAATAATACAGGTTTAACTCTTTCTCTTAATGCTTGTCTAAATACTGTTTCTGTTTGAGGCATTATACCTTCTACAGCACAAATTAACACTATTGTACCATCTACAGCTCTCATAGCTCTAGTAACGTCGCCACCAAAATCAACATGACCAGGAGTATCTACTAAGTTAATTAAATAATCTTTTCCTTTATAGTTGTGAATCATAGAAACGTTTGCACCATAGATTGTTAGTTGTCTTTCTCTTTCTTGTTCATCAAACCAAGTATACATTATTTTACCCGCTAACTCCTCAGCTAGCATTCCTGCACCAGCCATTAAGTTATCAGTTAAAGTTGTTTTTCCATGGTGAACATGTGAAGAAGTAGCAACATTTCTAATTCTATCTGGATCTTTCATAACCTCTTTAATTCTTTCTACCATTTCGGCCATAGTAATAAATTATAATAAATTATTTAAAAAATACTAAACTAATAAGATCTTCTTCTTTTTTTGTTTCCTATTTTTGTTTGCCAACTATATTTTCTCCATTTAGAATCTGGATATCCACAAAAAGCGCATCTTTTTTTTCTTACATGATAGGAAAAATGACCACATCTTCTACATCTTATATGTAAATCTTTTCTGGCTTTTAAACCTAGAGATGGAGTACCTTTTGTCATATTAAATTATCTATGCTGTTATTATATAGCTGATGGAATCGCCTCTTATTAATATCTCTTCAACTTTTTTTCTTTCGTTTTGATTAGATATTTCTACATCATAAAGCCAAAGATTTAGATGTAAATCAGCTGCTTTTAAGTTTCCTATTATTTCTTCTCCATTCTTAAGTTTTACTATTATCTTTTTTTCTTTTGCTTTCTCTAGAGCATCCAAAGGTCTGTTATTTGCCATGTTTCAATAAATAAAAATTAAATTTAAATATTTAAATTTAAAATAAAGATAGAAAAACTCAAAATAATATGGAGGAAGAGAAAAAAATACAATTAAAAAAATTGGTAAAAGAACTAGAGAGTTATAGAGGCAGAAAAACAGAATTAATAAGCTATTATTTACCCCCTAATTATGATATAAATTCTGCAATAGCACAAATTTCTGCTGAAATAGCTACAGCAAGAAATATTAAGAGCGATACAACTAGAAATAACGTAATAGATGCATTAGAAAGGGTAGCAAATGCTCTAAGAAATGTAGGCAAAGTTGGAAAAAATGGTCTAGTAATTTTTAGTGGAAATGTTGGAAAAGGAAAAGACGAATTTAAAGTTTGGGTAATAGAGCCTCCAGAACCTTTAAATTTAAAAATATATAGATGTGATAATCAGTTTTTAGTTGAACCATTAAAAGAATTATTAAAAGAAAAAGAAGTTTTTGGATTAATAGTTTTAGATTCTAAAGAAGTTACTATCGGAATTCTTAGAGGTAAAAATATTGAAGTTATATATAATGACGAGTCAAACGTACCATCTAAAACAGTTAAAGGCGGATGGAGTCAGCAGAGATATAAAAGAATAAGGGAGCAAGCATTAGAGGAATGGCTTAAAGAGATTGGAGAAAAAGCTTCTCAAATATTTTTACAGAATGACGCAAAAGGTATTTTAATTGGTGGTCCAGGACCAATAAAAGAAGAATTTGTAAAAAATGAATATTTAGATTATAGATTAAGAGATAAGATAATTGCAGTAAAAGATGTTGGATATACAAATGAATATGGACTGCAAGAGTTAGTTAATAGAAGTGAAGAAGAACTAAGTAAAACTGAAGTAGTTAGAGAAAAAATTATTTTGAAAAAATTTTTTGAAGCCATTAGTAAATTACAAAACAACGTTGTTTATAGTGTTGCAGAGGTTTTAAAATATTTAGAAATTGGAGCTTTAGAAGAATTAATAATTTCTGAAGATTTTAACTTTGGAAAGATAAGATTGCTTTGTAAAAGTTGTGGAAATGTAAGAGAAGAAGAAAATTTTTTAGATAAAATAGATAAAAAATGCAATGTTTGTGGGAAAGAAATGGAAATAGAAGATTTTAATAATTATTTTGATAAAATCTTAGAAACAGCAAAAAAATATAATACAAAAGTTTATATTGTATCATCTCAAACTTCTGAAGGTCAGCAATTTTTATCTTTTGGTGGAATAGGAGGATTTAGTAGATTTAAACTTGATTAATAGTAGCCTATAAATAAAAATAGTTTTTAAATACTATTTATGGTAAGTATTATTCATAGAATTACAATTTTTTTAGTGTTTATTTCTTTTTTAACTCTACATTTTTTCTATATTTCTTTTAGCGATAAAAGCGACATATGGAAAAGTTGTTGTAAAGAAGGATGTGATTATAAAATAGGAGATTCCGCTACTTTTGGTGGCGTAACTTATTATTGTTGTGAATCTGGATGGTCTAGAGAGCCTTGTTGTGTTATACATATTAATCATTTTTATCTAGTTCCTAGGTTTTTCTCCCAGTGCGGAGGAAGCGATACTTTAAGAGCAGTAGTTAATTTTACAGCTAATTCTGAAGTTTGTCGTGGAGAAATAATAACAGTGTTTAGACCAGATGGTTCTGTATTCTGTAATCTGCATATTCAGGATGTTGAACCTGGTAGAGAACATACAATAGGTTGTGTTGAAGACTATTATATTCCATCTTACCCTGGAGAATATACTTTTAGAGCCATTTATGGACAACTAAGATATCCAGAAAGTAGACAAGTAAAATATTTTAATATAAAAGTACAGTGTCCAGGGTTAAAATCAATATCTCTTAATCCAAGTAGCACAGATAAATGTGGTGAAGAAATAGATATAGAGATAAGCGTAGAGTATACTGCTACAGAAGCTTATCTCAATCAAAACATAACTGTTTTGGATCATTTTTCTAATAAAGTATGTGAAATTCCAATAACAAATGTAGGAAACAATTTAGTAGGAAAACGTAATATAAAATATAAAGTTCCTGATCAAGCTGGAGAGTATACTTTTAAGGCTGTTCTCCAAAACCTAGAAGTAACTACAGAATTAGAGGCTAAATGTTGTAAAGTAGATTTGAAATCATTATCTTTAAATCCAAGTAGTACTGATAGATGCGGAAATACAATAGATATAAAAGCCGAAGTAAAATATTCGGCATCTGGAGATTGTCAAGATCAGAATATAACAGTTTTAAGACCAGATGGTTCAGAATTATGTAAAATACCAATCTCTATAGGCGAGAATCAAGCCGGAAGTTGTAGTGGAAGTTATAACGTTCCAACTCAGTCTGGAAACTATACCTTTAATGCCGTTTATGAAGAGAATAAAATATCAGCAAACTTGACAGTTATTTGTCGAGGTGTATGTTGTTGGTCTGATGGTTGTTATCTTTGCTTAGAGTCTTTTTCTATTTCGCCTTCAAGTACTACTGATTGTGGAAAGACAATAAATATAAACGCGATGGTAAGATACTCTGCTTCTGGAAATTGCCAAAATAAGAATATAATAATTGTAAGACCAGATGGTTCAGAATTATGTAGAATACCTGTATCTATGGGATCAAACTTAGTTGGAAGTTGTAGTGGAAGTTATAACGTTCCAACACGATCTGGAAGTTATTCATTTAGTGCTATTTTTGGAACTAGCAAACTAGAAAGTACATTAACAGTTAATTGTGGAGAAGGTCTTGATTGTTCTATTGCGCTAGGTACATTTTCTTCTAGATGTCCGTCAGAATCAATAAATATTCATTTAAGGTGTAGTCCTGGAGAAGTTTGTATATATAGAATTGAAGATATCTTTGTTTGTGATAATACAGATAAGATGAGTGGTGTCATATCTAGCGGATACTATTGTATAGATAAGAGAAATCCATACTTTGTTGATATTCAACATAGACCTGAATTGATATCAAGTGGTGATTATACTTATGATCCGTTTCCAAATTATTACATAGATAAAGATGGAAGAAGAATTCCTCTTACTCCAGATAAAGTTGTTATAGATAAGGAAAGTATAACCTTTACTTCAAAAAGTAGAGATGAGTATAATGGACAAGAAATAAGCGGTGTAAGATTCTCCTCGCTAAGATTTGATAAATCTCCAGAATCAACAAAATCGACTAATTTTCCGGTTTCCTCCTGTCCTGGTGGTGCATTATATCCGATACCAGCAACTCATACAGCAAGCTTCGGAAGATTAGATATTGGATGGGGAAGGTTATACGCATATATAGCTGATCAAGCTGGTAATTCTGCTTCTAATTCAAATTATCAAGTTTATATATTTTTGGGTGCAAGAGGAGATCAACAAAACCAAAGAGGAACAGATAAGATAGTTTTTCTTAAAACTTATTGGGATTCCAGTAGCGAAGTAAAAAGTAAGACAAATAGTTTGGGTGGAAATTATCATAAAGAAATAGATTGTTTCGGATATAGAAATAAATGTACACAAATAAGAGATATCATTGGAAAAACTGATGAATTTACGGATTGTTTATGGGTTGGACCAGCTAATAATCCAAGAAATGTAAAGATATATAACTTTAAAGATTTTGTAGATCTAGAAGCAAACACAAAAATAAATCCGCAGTATATAAAGGATTATGGTAATAGAATAGTAATTGCATGGGAAAATATAAGATCAAATGATTTAAGAAGGTTAGCGGTTTGTTCAAAAAACGATACAGGTATTTTAGTTGACTTACCATTTTTAGTTTCCAAAAATATAAGGGATGGTTTCCAGTTTTTACCTTCTACTGAGAAAAGATTTAGTGTAATATGGGAAGCAGAGTATGCAAGAGAACAAAGAGAATTAAATATGGAATGTTATCTTAATCCTACTATAGATGGAAAAAATGCTTGTACTATAAATGATATATTATTCGGAAATTGTATTTTAGAAAGCGGACAAAAATGTAAGTGCGGAAATTCTTTCCCATGTACGCAAAATACTGAAAGAGAAACAATAAATAGTTGTTCTGTAGAAAATCCAAGATATTTTAGTGGAGTAAATAGAATAATTTGTAAAATGTATGATCCAAGAGATAAAGGTGTAAGAGTTGAAATTTGGTTTAATCACGAATTTTATTTTATGAATGGAATAGTAATAAGTAAAAAAAGTTCGATATTTGAAGTCATACATAATCTGGTAGTTCAAAACTTAATAAAAAGTTTAAAATTATTTAAATTAATATGAAGGGTGTCCTTTTTGAGAATAAGAGAATATTGATATTATTTTTCTTTTTTAGTGCTATTTTTTTATCTATATCATTTCTTTACTCGTTTTCTTCCTCTTCATCAGATGATTGTTCGGGTTGTTATTGTACTGCTGGTGGATATTATGTAAGACAGTGTAAAAAATATGATTCAGAGCAAAAAAAATGTTTAGAGTGTGAAACGATATTTTATCGATGTAATGATGAATATACTTGTGGTTGTGGTCAAAGAGCGGATAAATATAGATGTTATATAGAGAGATCATGCAAAAGCGATGGTGCAACTTGTTGGTGTTCAGCAAATTATATTACAACATATTGTGGAGAGTCTACAGATAGTGATGGAGATAATCCATATGTAAAGGGAACAGCTATAGATAGATATTGTAGTGGTGGAGCTTGTAGAGAAGATAGATACGAAGATTATTGTACTGGAATATGTAACAGAGATAGGTTAATAGAATATTATGTTGAAGATGATAGAGTTAGATATAAGGAATATTCAAATCTTTTTTCTCAAAACAAATATTGTAAAAATGGAGCTATACACGAAGATAAAAATAGACCTTCTGTAAGCCTTAGTTTAGGTTCTCGTAACTGGGGAAATACTGATATTACTGAAACTCTCAATTGTGGTGATCATGATGAGAGTGGTTGCTGGAAATATAATTATAAAATTATAAGAGTTGTTTAGAATTTTTATTTTATTATTTTTCGTGCTCCTTCTCTAAGTTTTTCAAACCTTTCTATTAAGTTATTAATAGCATTTTTTAATGCTTCTCTAGCACTTATATTTTCTGTTTTTATCCATAATTTTGGATTAGAAAGCTCGGGATGTTCTCTTATATAAGCTGCTTCTATTACTCCTTTAACATTCCACAATTCTTCTCTTAAAAGATTTAGAAATGTTTCACTCTCATTAACAAATTCTATTAACAAAGTATTTTCTTCTTCTTTTAAAATTTTAATCTCCATTATTTAATTAATAATAAAATATATTTAAATTTTTCCAACAAACCCTGGTTTATGAGAGATTAATTCTCCACTTAGTTTCATTTTATTTAGAATTTCTTCAACATCTTCAACTCCTTGTTCTTTTGCCCTCCTTATTATTTCTTCTTCAGGTATTAAATTTCCGAAAACTTTTGATAGTTCATCGATGATTTGCCTAACAGTTCTTATTTTACCTCTTTGTGATGTTGTAGTAACCCCTTCATATCTATCAATATCAATTGTTCCTAAATCTGGATCAAAACCAAATTGTTTTAATGAATATTTCATCAATTTTATTGCTCTTTCTGCATCTTCAATGGTAACTTCATTACTTAACCTAGCTTTTGCTGATGCTTGAGATAATCTTATTAATGCCTCAAATTGTCTCATAGTTATTGGAATTGCAGACGTTTCGCTATATTTTAATCTGCTTTCTAAAAAGAATTGTTTTATCTTATCTAATGCTTCTTTTGTCATCTTTGGAAATACGTTCTTTCTTGCATAAGCAATGTATTTTTTTAATAATATTGGTGGGACAATTTCTTTGAATTTTTCTTCTTTTCTGAAGAATCTACTTTCCTCTATATGCTCTAGAATTTTTTCATCTTTTTCTCTATTTGGAATATCTCTTAATGCAAATTTTAAATCGAATCTACTTAATAGAGTTTCTGGTATTTCGATTTGTTCCCTTAGAGGTATATAAGGATCAAACCTTCCATATTTTGGGTTTCCAGCAGCTAATATACTTGTTTTAGCCGGTAACGTAGCGACAATACTTGCTTTTGCAATAGAGGAAGATCCTTGTTCCATAGCTTCGTGCAAAGCGATCAAATCATCTTTTCTTACCTTTTCAAATTCGTCAATACATACGACACTTTTATTTGCCATTACAACTGCTCCAGCTTCCAATACCCATCCACCTAAAAATTCTTCATCCCTAGTTACAGTAGCTATTAATCCAGCTGCAGTAGCTCCGCTACCGCTAACATATTTAGCTCTTGGCATTATATTTGCTACATACTTTAATAATTGAGATTTAGCTGTAGAAGGTTCCCCAATTAATAATATATGAATTTCCCCTCTTATTCTTGTTCCATCTGGCATTATTTCCTCATTTCCTCCAAACATTTGTAATAAAATAGCTTCTTTTATTTCTTCTAATCCATATATTGTCGGGGCAATCGAATTAACTAACTTTTGATACAGGTTAGGATCTTTTGATAATTCAATAATTCTCTTTTCATCTTCTTCACTTATTTCTATATCTTCCCATTCAGTTTCTAAAGTTTCAAAATTTAGCGCATCTATAAAAATTTCCATAGTTCTTCCATAACTTTTTCTTAACTTTCTTTGAATACTTTTTAGAATTCCAATAACCCTTATTCTATTTCCTGGATCTGTTTTTATTCTTAGTTTTGGTTCTACTAAATCTTCCTTTAAATAAACCATTATGTTACTAGGTCTTTCTCCGCTAAGAATTTCGTATGGTTCTTCTATTACAATCCATCTGGCATCGTATAATTTTTCTCCGATTATATCAAAAGTTCTAGAATTACAATATGGACATTTTATTGGTTTTTTTAAACTTCTTTCTGTTTGAATTTGTGTAACTAATCTTTTACATTCTATACAAACAAAAATTGCTTCATATATTTCTGGTCTAACTTCACTAGCTCTCTTTACAATTCCGTCAACAACTACTAATTTTCCTAAATGTTCACTTCTTAAATTTCCTATTCTTTTTTCTAGATATTTTGGAAAATTATAAAATCTAATTCTAACTTTATCTTTAAGTTTTGGTTCTAAATCATATAAAGTTTCCTCAAAAATTTTTAAAATTTCCTCTGGATTTTCGATAAATTTTTCAGCTAATGAAATATCGAATTGCTCTAATAAGGAAAAATCAATTAATAATCTTTTTTCATCATTTAGTAAGATTCTTCCGATTTCTTTTAAGTAATATTCTTCTAAAAAATTTGAAAAGAGATTTTTTATTTCTAATCTTTCTCCCTCTTCAATTTTAGCAATTTGTCTTGTTTGTAGAACTAGCATTAAATAATTAGGAAAGAGACATTATAAAGATTTATATTATTTTTAGTATGGTTCAAAACATTTTGAGTTCTTTATTTTTTTAATTAAGCTTTCTAATTCTTTTTTTACTTCTTCAACATTTTTTCCACCTGTACAAATTATTTTTCCGCTCTTGAATACTAAAAATACTAATTTTGGCTCAGCTTTTCTATAAACCAATCCAGGAAATTGTTCTGGTTCAAACTCAGCTTCTTCTAATTCATAAGCTAAACAATTTAAATCTATTTCTCCTTCTAATTTCACAGAAGCGACAATATTTTCAACACTTTTCTCAGCTTTAGAAACGTCTACTCCAACACTCTTTAATCTTTCTGAAATGATTTTTAATGCTTTTTCTACATCTTCCATCCTTCTGTTTCCAGTACAAATTATTTTTCCAGTCTCAAAAATTAAAAATGAACATTTTGGATCTTGTAGTTTATAAACCAATCCAGGAAATTGTTCTGGCTCGAATTCTATATCTAAGTATTTTTTTAATAATTTATCGATTGGAAGTTTTTGATCGAATGTTAGCGAAACAACAATATTTTCAATAGTTATCTCTTCCATTTAAAATTATAATAACATTAAAAATATAAATTTTCAAATTCATTCAAAAATGTATTTAAAAAATCAATTGATAAAACAAAAATATTCTCTTCTCTTATTGGTTGAAAAGTAGCATTTAAAAAAATCATTAATCCAAATATTTTTTTATTTATTTGATATTTTTTATATTCTTTAAATTTTTCTTTAAATTTTTCAATTTCTCTTCTTACATTTTTGAATTTCGAATATTCTTTTTTCCATTTTTTACATTCTATTAGTAGTATTTTATCTTGTTTTTTCGCAATCAGATCAAATTCTTTATAATTTAGAAATTTTATTCTTACATTTTTACTAATTTTATAATTAAATCTTTCAAAAACTTCTGCAATAAAATTTTCAAAATATTTCCAATCTCTTTCTTCTAAAAATTTCTTTAAACTTTCCATAATATAATAATGATAATTGCTGGAATAGATGAGAATGGTAGAGGTTGTATTATTGGACCGCTAGTAATTACTGCTTATTTTATTGATGAAGAAAAAATTAATGAATTAGAAAAAATTGGTGTTAAGGATTCGAAAAAGTTAAGTGAATATAAAAGAGAAAAATTATTTGAAAAATTAATTGAAATAGGAAGTTATATTCAAGAGATAATTTCTGCAAAAGATTTAAATTATCTTATGCTAAAAAAGAAAATGAATTTAAATGAAATAGAGTTATTAGGAATTTCAAAGTTAATAAACAAATCTAATGCAAAAATTTACTTTATTGATGCACCATTCAATCCAAAAAAGTTTAAAGAAAAACTAGCATTACTTTTAAAAAAGAATGTCGAAATAATTGCTGATCATAAAATGGATGAAAAAAATTTGGTAGTAGCTGCTGCAAGTATAATTGGAAAAGTTATTAGAGATAGGGAAATTGAAAAAATAAAAAGAGAAATAAATTTTGATTTTGGAAGTGGATATGTAAGTGATGAAAAAACAAGAAAATTTCTAGAAAAGGTTTTTCAAGAAAAAAAAGATTATGATTTCATAAGAAAAGCATGGATAACTTATGAGGAAGAAAGTAAAAAAATAAGGCTAAAAAAAATTATAGATTTTATATGAAAAAAAATAAAATTTTGTATATTTTTGAGAAAAATAAGGAAAAAATATTATTTATAATATTAGGTGTATTGAGTTCCTTTATAACATATAAGTTTTATTTTATAGACATAATTGGACTGTCAATTCCACTACTTGTTTTTTTAGTTTTTTCTTATTTATTGGGTAGAGAAAATAAATTTTTCAAAATTATTGAAAAATATGCTTTGATATATTTTCTTTCTTGGATTATAACTCTTACAATTTTAGTTAATGTATAATTTTTATTTTTAGAGCATTGCATTACCTACAATTAATTTATATTCATCTTTATCATCTAATTCTTCTTTTATTCTTTCTTTAATCATCTTTTCTGGATTCATCAAGAATTTAACTCTATTTTTCAAATCCTCAAAACTCTCGAATGGTCTAACTTTTCTTTCTTTTAAAATATCTTCTAGATGTTTCTTTCCTATTCCTCTAAACAATTCGAGCGCATGCATTTTTGGAGTTAATGGACCTGCAATATTAAAAATTTTTATTAACCTTTTTTCATTTTGTTTTATTAAATTATCTAATACTTCATCTAAAACTGATTGGGCAATCGATGATAATTCACTGTACTTTATCTTTCTTATAATTCTTTGTACTTTATCTCTGAATCCGCTTCCAATATAAATTCTTTCATTTACATCGACTTTTACGTTTGGTTTTAAACTTACTTCTAATAAATTAAAATATCTATCGCCAATACCATGTGCTATAGGAATCTTTAAAACACTTCCCGGTTTTCCTGTTGGAAAATAATCTAATACAATAATATATTCGTCCTTCATTATTTAAAATTCTATATTTTACTTACAATTTCTATTATTTTTTTCTGTTTTTCCTCATCAAAAAACTTTATATTTTTTCCAAAAAGTATATTTAAATCTTCAATACTTTCTGGTAAAAAGTCCAATATCATTACTATTTCGTTTTCTTTTAAACCCAAACTTTTTAATTCTTTCTTTATTTCGTCAATTTCATCTATTTTTACCTCTTTTTTTATAGAATTTTTTATATTTTCAGCTACAGAATTAATTGAACTATTTGTAGTTTCTCCTCTAATAATTTCTAATACTTCGTATTTCGTAATATATCTTTCTTCTAAAATTTCCATAAAATAATTTTTAAGTTAACTTTCTTAAATGTTGTGGTAATGCAATTATTATTTTTTCTTTAAATTTGTCTTTTACTTTAACTAAGTAAGCATTCCCTCTTTTTTCTATGATATTTCCTATTTTTCCTTGAAATCTATGATGTGGCATTCCATCATGGCTTGATGGATCAATATCAATAATAACTTTATCGCCTATTTTAAATTCTTGAAAAAATCTAGATATACCTCTTCTATGATGCCCAATTTTTAATTTTTTCCTAGATTTACTTCCTCTTACCATATAATTTATTATAAAAATTTAAATTTATGAATGAAAAATTAAAAGCAAGAATTGAGGCAATACTATTTTCTGCATCCAGACCTATTTCAATTCTTCAACTATCAAAATTAGTAAATGAAAGCGAAGAAAATGTGAAGAAATGTCTAGAAGAATTAATAAAGGAATACGAAAATTCGAATAGAGCAATAGAAATTGTCGAAACACCAGAGGGGTTTGAAATGAGAATAAAAGCCGAATATAGAAACGAAGCTTCTAAAGTTGCTGCATTTAGTGATTTAAGTTTAGGAACGCTAAAAACATTAGCATTAATTATTTATAAATACCCAATAAAACAAAGTGATATTGTAAAAATTCAAGGAAATAGAGCATACGATTATATTCGAATTTTAGAGAAAAAAGGTCTAATAGTTTCTAGAAAAGTAGGAAATACAAAAGTTTTAATGCCAAGTCAAAATATCGAAAGATATTTTGGTATGAAGATAGAAGATATAAAAAAACAAATTGAAAAATATATTCAATGAGAATTTTTTTAACTTTAGATCCATCGAAAGATGTTTATTCTCAAATAGAATTAGCTAAAAAATTAGGATTTGATGGTGTCGAAATTGTGTTAGAAGATTATATGAGAGAAGTTGTTGAAAAGGAAAAAGAGAAAATTAAAAATAAGTTAGAAAATTTAGGAATCTATGCTTCTTTTCATCTTCCAAATTGGCTTAATATTCTTAATAGGGATGATCAAAAAGAAATTCTTCATTTATATAGAATTGTCGAATATTTTAATTCTTTTGGCGTTGTACATATTCTTTCTGATGACGAAGATAGTATTAAAAAATACAAAATAGTTGAAAAAGAAATAAAAGATAAAAATCTATATTTTGAAAATTTATTTCAAAGAGCCGAAATTTTAGAAAATATTTTTACTTTTAACTTAAAGTTTGTTATCGATATTTCTCATTTTTTAACAGTTAATTCTTTTTCTAAATTTAAAGAATTTTTAATAAAAAATAAAAATAAGATATTTCATTTTCATCTTTCTGATATAAATGGAATTACTCATTCTCACTTACCTTTAGGAAAAGGTATTTTACCAATTAAAAAAATAGTAGAAATTTTAGTAGAATATTTTAATGATAGAACAATTTCATTCGAAATTTTTGAAACAGATATTCCTGAGTTAGATTTTGAAATTTCTATTAAGATTTTTAAAAATATAATAGATAAATATGGAAAAAAATGAAATTGCAAAGCTTTTAGAAAAAGAATACAGTTTTGAAGTTTTTAAATCGATATATTCAAAGTGTTTTGATTTTTTTATTAAAAAAGGAAAAACTTGTTTTTTTATAAAAATATACGAAAATTTAAATTCTTTAAATAAAAAGATTAATGAAGATTTGATAAATCTAGAAAAGTTTTTAGATACTAATTCTATAATTATAAGTAATAGAACATCTAGAGAATGTTTAAAAGATTATATTTATATTAGAAAAAATATTAAGGTTTTTAATTTCAAAACTTTTATAAACTATCTTAGAAATGAGGAAATACCGATTTATAGATATGGAAAATTAGTAGCAAATATAGATTTTGAAAAAATGAAAGAAAAAAGAATAAAATTAGGTTACTCTCTATCAGCTTTGGCTAAAAAATTAAAAGTTTCAAAGAAGCATTTATTTGAAATAGAAATTGGAAGAGTAAGACCATCTTATTTTTTAGCAAAAAAAATTGAAAAAATACTAGAGGAAAAATTAATTATTAATTCTAACAGAAATCAATATAGCTTCGATGATAAAAAAGTTTTTAATTTTTCAAATTTTTGCTCTATTAAAGGTATACGAGATAAAGACAAAAAATATGTTATTCCAAAAGATAATCCTAAAGCTTTAGAAGAAATTGAACAAATTGCAGAAATATTTAATTTGAAGATAGTATGATTTTTAGAGGTTGGGTAGAAGATATAAAGGATATTGGAAAGGTTAAGTTTATAATACTTCATACACCTAAAGAGGATTATCAAGTTACATGTAGAAAAGATTTGATGGAAAATTTTGAAGAACTAGAAAAATTGACATTACAAAGTGCAATAGAAGTTGAAGGAGAGTTATTAGAAAAGGGTATATCAAAAAAATACAAAGAGATATTAGCAAAGAGAATTAAAATAGTTAGTTTAGCTCCAAATATTTTACCAATAGATCCAAGTGGAAAGGTTAATTATTCTCTAGACAAAAAACTTGATTGGAGGTTTCTAGATTTTAGAAATCATAAAACTCTCTCAATAATTAAAATCCAAAATACAATTTTAAGATCTTTTAGAGATTTTTTTAGTAAAGAAGGATTTATTGAAATTCAACCACCAATAATTATTTCTTCTGCTAGCGAAGGTGGCGCGGATCTATTTAAAATTAATTATTTTGAAAAAGAAGCTTATCTAGCACAAAGTCCTCAATTATATAAGCAAATGGCAGCAATAAGTTTAGAAAAAGTTTTTTGTGTTGTACCAATTTTTAGAGCAGAGAAACATAATACTCTATACCATCTAAACGAGGTTAGAAGCTTAGATATAGAGGTTGCATTTGCTAATCACGAAGATGTTATGAGATACTTAGAAAGATTTTTCGTTTATACATTAGAAAGAATTCAAAACGAAAATGAAAAAGAACTAAAGGAATTAAATGTTAAGTTAAATATACCTCAATTACCATTAGATAGAATTAAATATGAAGAAGCTATACAAATTTTGAATTTGAATTTTGGAGACGAAATAAAAAGAGAACATGAAAAAATATTATGCGAAAAAATTTCTGAGGCATTATTTATAACAAATTTTCCAAAAGAGCACAGACCTTTTTATACTATGTTAAATGATGAAAACAAAAATATTACAAATTCTTTTGATTTTCTATATAGGGGTTTAGAATTGGCGAGCGGAGCACAAAGAATTCATATTCCAGAATTATTGGAAATGAGATTAATTGAAAATAATTTAAATCCAAACAATTTTAAAGAATATATAGAAGCATTTAAATATGGAGCTCCACCACACGCTGGATGGGCAATAGGATTGGAAAGATTTACAATGAAAGTTTGTAATTTAGAAAATATTAGAGAAGCTACGATGTGGCCAAGAGATAGATTTAGATTAAATCCATAGTTTTTTGTTCTCTAAAAACTAAATAGCTAAATTATATTTATTACTTTTATATTATGTTTCTTAAGTTCATTTATTATAAATTTCCTATGACATTTCCAATAAAATTTTTCAGCACACATTATACAAACGTTTTTATCTTTAGAAAATTCTAAAAGTTTCTTAAATCCTTCTTTAAATTCATAAGTTTTAATATACTTTTCATAACCTTCTTTTCTAAAACCACCAAGATTTTCTAAATGAACATATTTAATATTATTTTTGTTTAAAACATTTTCTAAAACTTCTTTATTAAACCACGGAAATTTTTTACTTTTTGGAAATCTTCTAACATCTATCAATATTTCAATGTTATATTTTTTAAGTAAATTTAAAAAATCTTCCAATTTTCTATTGCTATGACCTATTGTATAAAATTTTTTCATAAATAAATTCCTTTTACTAAGTATTATGGAAATAAGCTTTGATGAGTTTAAAAAAATAGAAATGAAGATAGGAAAAGTAATAGATGTACAAGACATACCAAATTCTAGAAACTTAATAAAGCTTATAGTAGATTTTGGTAATGAGAAAAGACAAGCAATAGCTGGATTAAAGAATTATTTCAAAAAAGAAGATTTAATAGGAAAAAAATTTGTTTTTGTAACTAATTTGGAAAAAAAGAAATTTATGGGAGAAATTAGTGAATGTATGATTTTAGCTGTTGAAGATGAAAATAAAAATCTTTCTCTAATAATTCCTGAAAAAGATATAAAGGAGGGAAGTAGAATAAGATAGAATGAAAGTTTTAATATTAGAAAAAACTAAGTTAGAGAAAGTCGAAGAAATTTTAAAGAAAAACGAAAAATTATCTATACTTTCAATTTATTTTAGAGAATTAAAAGACATAGAGCTTAAAGATAAATTTGCTCTAATTTTAGATGGACCAGAAGAATATATAAAAATTGCAACAGAATTAATTCGAGAATTTACAGAAATTCCTAACGAAGAATTGGAAGAAAAAATAATCAAAAAATTTAAAGAAGAAAACTTAAAAGCTAGTGAAGGTTTAGGATTTTTATTTTCATAGAACAATTTTGTTTGAAAAACTTTTCCTCACAATTTTTTATCTCATTATTTATGTTCTTGTTTTGAACTTTTATTTCTCTTTTAAGAATTAAATATTAAAATAATAATATTAGTATGCCCCGGTAGCTCAGCAAGGATAGAGCGGCGGCCTTCTAAGCCGTAGGTCGCGGGTTCAAATCCCGCCCGGGGCATACTAATTTCTTCAAAACACATCTATGAAATATGCTTTATCTTTGAATAGTTAAACTTTTTTTAATTCAACTTTTATTGCATAATAAATATCTCTTATATACAACATATCTCTTATTTTCTATGCTTTTTAACAATTAAATTAGGATTTAATGAGACTTAATAGAGATTAGATATTTTGTTATCCATATTTTGTTTTTGATAGATCAATTTTAATTTACAAAATCCACAAATTTTTTGATTTGTTGGCTCTCCACAAATTTCACACTCCATATAATTCTCTTTTTTAGCTTCTATAGTTTTCTCGATTCTTTTATTGAATCTTGTAATTCCTCTTATAAGTTCTAAATTAAAATTATTAAAATTTTTATCTGAAAACTCTAAAATTTGAAAGATTTTATAATCTTCTCTTCTACTTAAATAACAACAAAAATTTGGAGAGTATGGACAGCTAATTTTCGTTATCGGTATATTTTTGTATTCACAATACATCTTGTTTTCATGTGGATAGGCAAATATTAATGGTCTAATTTTTGTTAGCTGTTTAGGATGTTCACTTTTTAACTTTGGTAAAATTTTTAGATTCCAATCAAAATTTCCATGTATTAAATTCTTATAATAATTTATTAGCATGTCATACATATGATGTCCTGTAGCTATTTTTGTAGCTCCTAATTCTCTAGGAATCTTATTCATTAAGTATCTTTTTATTAATCCGCAAATAGAACAAATTGGTCTTTTTAGTATTTTTGAAATTTCCAAAATATTTAAATTAAATTCTTTTTTTACATTAGTTACGTAAAGTTCTACACCTAAAGAATCACATATTTTTTCTACTTCTTCTTCCAATCTATCTGAATATCCAAAGCCTAAATTAATATGATAAGCAAAAACTTTAGCATTTAAATTCTTTTCTTCAATATATTCTTTTATTAAAGATAAAGCAGCTGAGCTATCTTTTCCTCCACTTATAGCAACAAATATTCTATCTTTATTTTCTATAAGTTTATATTTTTCAATAGTTTTAAAAACTTTTTTTCTATATTTTTCAATTTCATTATTCATAATTTATCAAATTTAAGTTAAATATATAGTTTTTATGAGTATTCAGAGAATTTCAAGTGGAATTAAAGGTTTGGATGAAAAAATTGGTGGTGGTTTTCCAAAAAATTCCATTATATTAATTACTGGAAATCCTGGAACAGGTAAAACAATATTTTGCATCAATTTTTTATTAGAAGGTTTAAAAAATAATGAAAGCTGTATTTTAGTTTTAACTGAACAAAGATCTGAAGATTTAAAAGTAGATGTTTTAGAAAGCATGAATATAAATTTAGAAGAATTTGAACAAAAAAGATTGCTTAAAATATTGGAATTAGAACCAGAATTATCATTTTCTCCAAAAGTTTTTGAATCAGAAAAAGAAATAGGAAAAATTATTAAATTTTATATATTTAATTTAGTTGAAAAAATAGAAAAAGCTGTGAGAGAAATTAATGCAAAAAGATTAGTAATAGATTCTATTTCGATATTAGAAAGTTTTATTAAAGACGAATATTTAAGAAGGACTGCACTAACATTTTTTATAAAAAGATTAAAAAATTTAGGTGTTGTAACTTTAATAACTTCATCGCCTTCAGAAAGATTTAAAAGATTAACAATTTCAGGTATTTTAGAATTTCTCGTTGATGGTATAATAAAATTAGAATATAATCCAAAATCAAAAGAGTTTAAGAGAACTTTAACAATTTTAAAGATGAGAAGAAGTAAACATGTAGAATTTGTCCTACCATTTCATATAACTAATGAAGGAATTAAGCTAATAGAAACCTCTTTTTAATTCCTAATTAAATAGAATCAATTTATTTATGGATGAAAGAGCAGATATTAAAAAAATTGTTGAAAAGTTTGTAAATTCGAAAATAATATTATTAAATTTTAAGGATTGGAGTGGTTTAAATCTTGATCAACAAATAGCTAAAATAATTAAGCATTTAGTTAATGATAAAAAAATGAAATGTATTTATATTTCTATAAGAAATCCTTCAAATTATTTAATTGAAATATTTAAAAGTTTTGGAATAAATCTTTCAAATATTTTATTTATAGATGTTATATCTCAATACGTTTATGTTTCTTCTCCAGAAATTTTAGTTTCGTCTAAAGTTAAAATAGAAGAAAAACTAGAAAATGTAATAATGTTAAATTCACCTTTTAATTTAACAGAATTAGGAATATTATTTCTTGAAATTTCTTCTTCTTTTAAAGAAACTAGAAATGTTTTTATAGTTTTTGATTCTTTGGATTCAATACTTCTTTATGTTGATAGAGAAAAATTTCTCAAATTTTTTCATTTTTTTGTATCAAAATTAAAGATGTTTAAAACCTTGGGAATTTTTATCTTCTCAAAGGAAAAAGAATCAATTATTGAAGATATAAAATATCTAGTTGACGAAATTTTCGTTTTGATTGAAAAATGATTAGATTAATATTTTTATTATTATTTTTATGGCTAATGAAATAATAACGTATCTAATATTATTAAGCATTTTAAGCTTAATAATTGGAGCTTTAGAATCTTTAATTTTATTTATTTTCTCTTCAAACTATTTTATTTCGAAAGAAATGAGAAAAATTTTAAAAAATTTGTTCCTTTCAATTTTTTTCATTTTACTCTATTTTATTTCAAATATTTTATCTTTATTTTTTTATGAAGCTCAAATAAGTTTATATGTTGCTCTTTTTCAAACAATTTTTGCAATTATAGGAATTTCTTTTTTAATTTATACATCTATTTTAATTTATAATTTTGCTTTGGAACTTGGTTTTCAAAGCCCAAAAAATAAAAGAAAAATAGAAAGATTTCTTAAGAAGGAGTAGATAAAAATTTTATCAAGCTATAATTATTATTCAATCGAAAAGCTCTTTTTATTCCAAATTTTTCAAATTTGAGTAGATCGTTAAAATTATATTTTTCTTTTATTTCTGGCTTCAAAGATTTTTTTGGATCGCTATACATTAAATTTCCGTTTTCGTCATATTCAAAATCTTTATAGCTAAGTTTATAATCTCTTATAAGAAAACTTGCTCTATAAAGTCTTTTTTCTCTTTCCTTACTTTCTGGTTTTTTATTTTCTAGTGGAGTATTTTCTATTGGTTCAAAAGCTGAATAATAAACTCTTTTTAGATTTAATTTTCTATATAAGTATTCTGTAGTTTCCAATATTTCTTTATCGCTTTCTTCTTTTACTCCTACTATAAATTGTGTTACTAAATCAATTTTTTTGCCTCTTTTTCTATAATATTCAACAATTCTACTTAATAATTTTAATCTTTTCAATACATCTTGCTTAAAAGATAAGTATAATTTAACTTCATCATAATATTGTTGTGAAGGAAATTCAATATTTATTCCTACTCTATTAGCCAATTCTACAGCTCTTTTCATCAATTCTATATCGATTCCTGGCATTAATGTTAGATGAATATAGTTATTGTAATTTAATTTTCTTAGCTCTTCTACTATCTCTATTTGTTTTTCTGAAGTTAAAATAGGATCTTTTATTATTCCACTAGATAAAAACAATCCATTAATTTTCTTAGCCCTAGTTAATTTTATTGTTAAATTTACTAATTCTTCTTTTTTCCAAATAGTTCGTGTAATTCTTCTTTCGTTTCTATATGGACAAAATAAACAGTTATTTATACAAGAATTAGAAAGTAGTGTTTTTAATAATGGAATTTTTTTGCCATTAGAAGAAGCTAAAAAAATTGGACATTTTTCTAAATTTGTTCCATAAGTTAGAAATTTCCATTTTTCAGTAAAACTCATATGCTAATTTTATATAAATTTAGAAAAAATTCTATTACAATCTTTATTGCACGCAATAATACTAACTTAAAATTTTTAAGTTTAATTAATAGTTATTTTCTATTTTTTTGAGAATATCAAAAAAATAAGATATCTCTTCTTTTGTATTATACAAATATAAACTTGCTCTTACAGTTCCGCCACTTTCAAAGAGATTAAGATATTTCATTAGTGGATGTGCACAATGATATCCACTTCTTACTGCTATACCTTCTAAATCTAATAACTTTGCTATTTCATGCGACTTCAAATAATCATGTATAAAAGAAAATATTGGAGCTCTATTTTTGTAATTCCTGCTGCCAACTAATTTAAATTTTCTAAGTTCGCTAAATCTATCTAAGAAATATTTAGTTAATTCATTTAAATATTTTTCGATATTTTCCATTCCAATGTTTTCTAAAAATTTAACTGCTTCAGCAAAAGCTATAGCATCTACTATATTAGGTGTGCCTGCTTCAAATTTCCATGGTAAATCATTCCATATTGCCGAATAAAAATCAACATCCTTAATCATATCCCCACCAAATAAAAATGGTTCCATTTCTTCTAAAATATCTTTTTTTCCATATAAAATACCTATACCTGTAGGACCGAGCATTTTATGAGAACTAAATACTAAGAAGTCTGCATCCAATTTCTTAACATCTATTTTAGTATGAGGAGCACTTTGCGCAGCATCTATTATAACTATTGCTTCATTTTCATGAGAAATCTTAATAATTTCTTCTATATCGTTAATACTTCCTAAAACATTTGAAATATGAGTTATAGAAACAACTTTAGTATTTCTGTTTATTTTTTCCTTAAACTCCTCTACATTTATTTTATAATCTTTATTCAGACTAACATAAGTAAGCTTACAACCAACTTTTTTAGATACAAACTGCCATGGTAAAATATTTGAATGATGTTCCATCACACTTATTATTATTTCGTCATTTTTGTTTAAATTTTTTAATGCATAAGAATATGCGATTAAATTTATAGATTCAGTAGTATTTCTTGTAAAAATTATTTCTTCAAAATTTGAATTTACAAAATTTGCAACTATTTTACGAGCATTTTCATATTCATCACTTAACTCTTGACTTAGAGTATGAATTCCTCTATGTATATTTGCATAGCAATTTTCATATATTTCTTTTATTTTTTCTATTACAGCTTTTGGTTTTTGAGTGGAAGCAGCGTTATCAAAATAAATTAGCTTTTTATTATTAATTTTTCTTTTCAATACTGGAAATTCTTCTCTTATTTTTTCTACATCAAACATTTTTTATAATTTCTAAGATTTCAAAAATCTCATCTTTTTTAAAATTATAAAAAAGTATTTCCCCATATTTAAAAATTAAAATTTCTTTTTCTTTTTTACTCAATTTTATTGAATCCTCATTTTTAATAACAATTTTATAATCTTTGAAAAGATTAGCTATTTTTTCAATTTCAATCTCTTTATCAAATTTTAATGAAAAAGCACCCCCACAAATTTCTCTAAGTTTCATAAAATAATAAAATATATAAATATTTTATTATAACAGTGTTATATTATGAAGATGCTTAGAGTTAAAAATTTAAGCGCAAAAATAGAAAATAAAGTTATTCTAAAAGATATTTCTTTCGAAATAGATAAAAATAGTATATCTGCAATTATAGGTCCAAATGGAAGCGGAAAAACAATTTTAGCTAGATGCATATTAAACGATAAACTAATCGAAAAAAGTGGTAAAATTTTTTTTGAAGATATAGATATTACAAATTTAGAAACAGACAAAATAGCTAAATTAGGTATTTATCTTTCAATGCAACAGCAACCAGAAATAGAATATATAAAAACATTTCAATTTTTAAAATATTTAGGATTCAAAAAATTAGAAGAAATTAAAAAAATAGGAGAAGAATTATCCTTACCAAAAGATTTCCTAGAAAGAGGAATCAATGAAAGATTTTCTGGTGGAGAAAAAAAGAAATTTGAATTGCTGCTAATTAAACTATTAAATCCAAAACTAATAATTTTTGATGAAATAGATTCTGGATTAGACATTCAGTCTATAGATTATTTAATAAATTTTATAGAAAATGAACTAAGAAATGGAAAAACTTTTTTAATTATTTCTCATAATGTAAACTTTCTAGAAAGAATGAACATAAAGAAATTCTTTGTTTTAGTGAATGGGGAAATAAAAAAAGAATGTAATAAAGAAGTTTTAGAAATAATTAAGAAAAATGGTTTCAATATTTAAAGATATAGAAAAATTAAAAGAGAAAGATTGGTTTAGCTCAAATTATATTCCAGAAAAAATAATTAAAGGTCCTTTAGATGAAGAAAAAATTAAAGAAATTTCAGAAATAAAAAATGAACCAAAATGGATGCTTAAGAAAAGATTGGAAGGTTTTAGAGCATTTAAGAAGTTACCTATGCCTAATTTTGGACCCAAAATAGAAATAAATTTTGATGAAATAAACTACTTTTCCTCTCCACTATATCCAAAACCAAGAAGTTGGGATGAATTACCAAGTTTTATAAAAGAAACTTTTATTAAATTGGGTTTATCAAAAAAAGAAATTGAAATTTTAGCTGGAATCGAATTTCAATTCGATTCAATCCCTATATTTAAAAAAATAAGAGAAAAATTAGAAGAATTTGGAATTATATTTACTAGCTTAGATGAAGCAGTAATTAATTATCCAAAACTTGTTAAAAAATATTTTGGCAAAATTGTAAGTCCCTATGAAAACAAGTTTGCTGCATTGAATACTGCAGTATGGAGTGGAGGAGTATTTATCTATATACCAAAAGATGTAAAATTAGAATTTCCTCTTCACGCATATTTTAGAGTTAATTTAGAAAAAATGGGTCAATTCGAAAGAACACTAATTATTGCAGATGAAAATAGCGAAGTAAACTATGTAGAAGGTTGTAGTGCTTCTATATATTCGATAGCATCTTTACATGCTGCAGTAGTTGAAGTTATTGCAAAAAAAGGATCTAAAGTAAAGTATTATACAATACAAAACTGGTCTAAAAATGTATATAATTTAGTTACTAAAAGAGCATATTTAGAAGATTATTCAAAAGTTCAATGGACTTCTATAGAGTTAGGAAGTAAAGTTACAATGCTTTATCCTTCTTTAATTTTGAACAATAATTGTTTAGGTGAAATATATAATCTTTCTATAGCTCATAATAATCAACACATTGATAGTGGAGGAAAATTAATTTTTAATGGAAAAAATTCAAAAGGATTAATAATTTCCAAGGGTATTGCTATTGGAGAAAATGCTAAATCAACAAGCAGATTTGATATATTTATCAACAAGAACTCTGAAAACTCTATTGTAATTTCTAAGTGCGACTCTCTTTCTATAGATAGTGGTAAAGTAGAAACTATACCAAGAATAGTAGTTAACGAAAATAAATGTTATTTTAATCATGAAGGTAAAAACGAAATTATAGATAATGAAAAAATTTTCTTTTTAACTTCTAAAGGTATTAATGAAAATAAGGCAAAAGAATTAATATTTTTCGGATTTATAGATGATATCATTAATTACTTACCTGATTTTTTTAAGTTAGAGTTGAAAAAGATACTTTCTATTAATTTAGAAGAGTATGGAGGCTTTGGTTAATAAATTTGGAAAGTATTTAGATGTAAATAAAATTAAGTATAGAGAAAAAATAAGTAGAGAATTAAAAATTAATAGTGATAAAACTTATCTATACACTAAAAACGCTCTATACGAAGAAAAATTGAAGATAGAAAATTGTAATTTTTATTCTAACATAAGAAATAGTATAGTTATTAGAAAAATTTTTGCTTCAGATTCGAATATTTATATAAAAACCAAATCAAATTCATTTATTTTAATTGATGAAATATTTTCGATAGGAAATATAAATTATTTTCTTTATGGAAAAGCAAAAGAAGGATATATTTATCTTAAGTTAACTCCAAATTCAAATAGTTATATTAATTCTAATATGAAACTTTTCGTTACTAAAAAATTAGTTTCAATAGGTAATATAGAAATAAAAGAAGAATCAATAAATTCTATAGCTAACCTACACAAAGTTTTTTATTTAAAAGACAATTCGATATTAGTTTCTATTCCTATAATAAACGTTGAAAATGATAGTTCAAAAGCTTTTCATTCTTCTAAAATAATTAGATTAGATTATGATCAAAAGTTTTTCTTAATGAGTAAAGGACTAAATGAGAAGAATATTGAAAATTTGATACTAAAATATTTTGATTCGATTTAAAAAAGAAAAAAAGAAAGGACAAGTTGAAGTATATAGATTACTGAAACTTATTTAGATTTCTTTTTTGATTTACAACCTCTTGGCATAATATTTTATTCTTATTCTTTTATACTTTTATATACAAACCACCAATCGTAACCTTCTAATTCTTTCTTAGCTAATTTTTCATTGTACTCATTAGCTTCACTGAGACTTTTTCTTGGAGGTATTATAACTTTATCTCCTATTAATTCGTTATTTGGCCAATTTGCAGGTATAGCAACTTTATGCTTATCACTAGTTTGTAAAGCCTTAATGATTCTCAATATTTCATCAATATTTCTACCTATTTCTTGTGGATAAAACAACATTACTCTTACAATACCTTCTGGATCTATTATATATACACCTCTTACTGTATTTGTTCCTTTAGTAGGATGAATTAATCCTAATTTTTTAGAAACTTCTCCTAAATCATCTGCTATAATTGGAAACTTTATTTCTACTCCTAATTTTTCTTTTATCCATTCTATCCATTTTATATGACTAAAGACTTGATCAATGCTTAAACCTAAAAGTTCTGTGTTTAATTTTTTAAATTCTTCATATCTTTTTTGAAATGCTACAAATTCTGTTGTACAAACTGGTGTAAAATCTGCTGGATGTGCAAATAGTACTAGCCACTTTCCTTTATAGTCGTTAGGTATTACTTTTATACCGTCTGTTGTTACTACTTGCATTTCTGGAAACTTGTCTCCTAAGCGTATTACATTAGTTTCACTATTCATACTATTATTTTATCGAAAAAATATAAATACTTTTCTTTTTAATAAAAAAATTTATCAAAACGATACAAAATTGTTATTTAAATTATTTAATGATTTAAAAATTTTATGGAAAGGGAAATTTTATTAAAAATGCTTTTAAAAGGTTATTCAAAAAAGGAAATAGCAAAAAAATTAAATAAATCTGAAGTTGCCATAAGAAAGAAAATACAAAAATTAAAAAAAGAAAAAATATTATTAGGGTTTAAACCAATAATAAATTTTAAGCGTGCAAATCTTCTTTATTCGATAACAGGAATAGATGTAGAATCAGAAAAATTAATCGATATATTGGAAAAATTAAAATCATATAATGAAATCTTTTCGATATATCTTACTAGCGGTGATCATACTATAATTATCGAAGTTATAGTAGATGATATCAAAGAATTAGAAAATTTGCATAAAAAAATTTCTTCTATTGATGGAGTTAAAAAAGTTTGTCCCTCTATATTATTAGACATTATAAAAGTTTAGCAAAATTACTTTTTATAGTGATTTGTATATAAGAGAAATATTTGAAGATTTATAGATTCAATTTCTTAATAAATTCATATGCAAGTTTTAAATTTTCTTTATCTTCTTCAAAATTTAACAATTTGATTGCTTCTTCAAAATTTAACCATTTAAAATCTTCGTGCTCCCAAGATATTTTTACATCTTTTGATTTAGCTCTTGCTAAAAAAAATATAGCTCTTTTTCTTATTAGCTTTCCATGAAGCCAATAAGAATATTCATACTCCCTTCTAAAACCAGGAATAAATTCAACATCTAAATTTGTTTCTTCTTTTATTTCTCTCTTTGCTGCCTCTATTTCGCTCTCGTTTTTTTCTTTTTCTCCTTTTGGAAATCCCCAATAATTTGGATATTTTAAGACTAAAAACTCAATATTATCGTTTTCCTTATAAAAGACAATAGCCCCACAAGATACCTTTTTAATCATAGAAAAATAATTTTAACCAAATTTATATCCAAATCTTTCTAATATTTTTTTCATTTTTAAACTATCTTGCTCCAAAATAGGACTTTCAGAAATTATTGTTATATTTTCAATATTTCTTTCAATTAGAGTTTTTGCTAAATCCTCAAATTTTGGATGAGAGTTTATATTAGTGTGTATATCAACAAACTTTTTTGTTTTTAAATTAAATTTAACATTTGAAAAATGCGTATGATAATATTCAAAATTAGCTAAATCAAAAATTTTGTTAAAATCAATTTTTCCATTATTATATGCAAAAATGTGCGCAAAATCGATACAAATACTAAATTGCTTACTATTAATTTCGTTTTTTAATTTTACTAAAGTTTCAAAATCTGCAAATTGAGAAGATTTTGCCATTGTTTCATAAAGTAGAACAGAATTTTTAATTTTTAGCTCTTTCATTTTATCTAACAACTCTATTGTTATTTTTTTCATTTTCTCAAAAGCTTCTTCCTTACTTAGTTTTCCATAATAAGCTGCATGAACAACAACAAATTTTGCATCCATTATTTCTGCTAATTTTAAACATTTTAATATCAATTCTTTACTTTTTTTAACTGTTTCTTCTTTTTCACCAAGTAAATTAATAAAATATGGGGCATGTATACTTAATTCAACATCTAATTCTTTTGCAATCTTTCCAACTTCTTCTGCGCTTTTTTCGTTTAAATATATATTTCTTACAAATTCTATTTCCATTGCATTTAATCCTAAATTTCTAACTTCTTTAATTCCTTCTATTGTATTTTTATTTTTCGAAGAAAGTGTAGTTGGTAATCCAGCTGGCCCTAATCTTATCATAAATTATTTATAGAGATTTTTCATATTTTCCAAAAAACTAATCAAAAATCTTATTGTCGCTAAATCAAATTCTTCTAAATTTTTTCCAGTTATTTCTATTAGATTTATTCTATGAACTTTGATGTAAGTTTCGTTAGAAAATAAATAAGATCTTAAAAAAACGTAATATTCTCTATTTGAAATGTTTAATTCGTATAAATCTGTTTTTAATTTAATTAAGTTAATTCCAATTCCTTCATTATAATTTTTTAATTCGAAGTCTAAAACATTTTTTACTTTTGAAATTATTTCAGCTGCTTGAATGGCTGTTGCTTGATTGTTATCTTTTTCAAGAATAACAATACTTAAATTTTTATAAATTCCTAATGCTAATGAATATGTAGACAAATTTAGCATACTTTCATTAGGAAAAACCTTAACTTTATAAGAATTAGATATAGGTCTTCTAAATTCTATCAAATATCCTTTATAGTCAAAATAAAATTCTTTAGCCCTTTGTGAATTATAATTATAAACTGAAAAATAAATTAGAAAGGATAAAAGTATAGTTAATAATATAAATGCAATAAGAAATATGTTAATCTTAATCTTGATAACTTTTGTTCTACTAGATTTTTTCATATCTATTATTATTATTAAAAATATAAATTTTTCCAAAAGGTTCTTCTTGTAAAGTTTTAATTTTTTTCTCTAACTCTAATTGGAGAATTGAAAAAAATTTAATATATATTTCTTTCCACTCTCTTTTCTCTAAAATTTCTTCAAAAAAAATTTTTTCTCTATTTTTTATTAATTCCAAAATTTTTTGAAAAACTTCTCTAATAATCTTATCTATATCAATTTCTTCTATTCTATTTATAATATTTTCTTCGAGAGCCTTTCTTTTAAGAAGTCTTTTTTCCTTTTTTTCCTTTTGAGCTAAAATTTTTTTTAGCGAAAAAATTAATTCATCTAAAGTCACTTGAGATATTGGTAACCTTTTAATCGGTAAATTTAGTTCTAAATTACTAATATCTATTTGTGGCAAATCTAGAATTTCTCTAATTTTTTCTTGAATCTCCTGTTCTTTTGGAAATAACAAATCAACTTTTAATTTTAATAAGAAAATTGCAATATATAGAACTTTTGCCGGAATTCTAAAATCTAGTTCTTCTGCTTTCTTTATATATTCCAAGAATTTATCACAAAGTCTAACTAAATCTATATCATAAGGATTTAAATTTTCTATTTCTACTATATGATAAATTAATTTTTCCCAATTTCCACTTTCTATAATTTCAAAAATGCTAACATTGCTGCTATCTTGCATATTCCTCTATTTTTAAACTAAGTATTTTAGATTCTCCCTCATCTAAAGTAACTCCATATAGTGTATCTGCATACTTTACTGTAATATCGTTATGAGTTATTATAATTATTTGCGTTGTTTTGGAAATTTCCTTTAATAAGTTTGCAATTTTTTCTGAATTTATTTTATCTAAAGCTGCGTCAATTTCGTCTAATGCATAAAAAGCTGTAGGTTTTATTAATTGCAAAGATAATAAAAATAAAATAGCAACTAATGTTTTTTCTCCACCAGATAAACTATCTAATTCAACGTATCCCTTTTCTGGAAATTTAACTTTTATTAGTAATCCGCTATCTAAATTACTATTATCTTCTAACTCTAGCCTTGCTTCTCCTCCAACAACTTTATTGAATAAATAATTAAATCTTTCTGAAACTAAATTTAAAGTATTAAAGAAAGTTTCTCTTCTTTTCTTTTCTATTTCATTAATCATTTCAATTACTTTATTTTTTTCTTCCTTTATTTTATCGAATTTTTGCTTTAAATTTTCGAATTCTTCCTTAATTTTCTCAAATTCATCTATTGCTTTAAAATTTATAGGTCCTAGTGATTTTAATTCAAAATAGACCTTATCATACATTATTGTAAGTTTTTCTATGCTTTCATCGATAATTTTTTCAATATCTTTAAACTCTTCTAATTCAGTTATATATCTCTCTTTTTCAGCTTCTAGTTTAGCAATTTTAATTTTATTATTCGCTATCTTATTTTGTAAATTAATTTTTTCGTCGAACAATTTTTTTCTTTCTCTTCTTATTTTTTCTAATTCTTTTTCATCTATTTCAGGCAAAACTTGAATTTCTATTGGCTTAATTTTTCTTATTTTTTCCTCTAAACTTTTTATTTCTATTTCTAGCAATCTATTTTCTTCTTCTAATTTTTTAATTATTTCTCTATACTTTTCTATTTCTTTAGATTTTGAAGTATCTGTAATAATTTTTTTCACAACATATCCACCACTAACTGCTCCGCTTCTCTCTATTAGATCTCCTTCTAATGTTACCATTCTAACTTTTCCTATTCCAACTCTTTTTGCTGTATCTAAATCTTTAATTATTAAAGTAGTACCAAAAACAAATTCGAAGGCAGGTTGAAATTTTTTATCATATTCTATTAAATCACTTGCAATTCCTATGACACCATCTATTTCTAAAAATCTTTCATCCAATCTTTTGTAATTAATTTTATCTAGAGGTAAAAAAGTCGCTCTACCTATTTTTTCCTTTTTCAAATATTCTATGCACGCTTTTGCAACTTCAAAATTTTCAACAACAATATCAAATAAATGATTAGCTGCAGCAATTTCAATTGCTAATTGATATTCTTCTGGAACTCTCATTAAATTGTGAATAGTTCCATATACACCGTTTAAACCTAAATTTAAAATTTCTTTTACCGCAATAGGAATTTCTCTTTCGCTTTTGATACTTTCTAAACTATGTATTACATTTAATAATCTTTCAATTTCTTTTCTATTATATTCGTATCTAGTTTTTTTAATTTCTAATTCAACTTTTAAATTACTTTCCTCCTCTTTCTTACTTATTTGCTTTATAGTTTTTAAAAGTTTTTCAATTTCTTTTTCTTTTTCATCAATTTCTTTATCTAAATTTAAAATTTTTTCAGAAATTTCTTGAATACTTTTTTCAAATTCTTCATTTTGTTTTTTAATAATTTCTATTTGATTATCAATTTCTTCTATTTTTTTGATTAATAAAGATTTTTTAATAGTTCTTAACTCTCTTTCTAACTCTTTATATTTTAATGCCAAATTTTTTTGCTCTTCTAATTCTTTATATTTTTTATATTTTTCTGTAATTATAATTTCAAATTCTCTTAATCTTTGTTCTATTTTTTCTAGATCTTGTAAAGCTTTTTCCTTCTTTTGATTATATTCATAAATTCCAGAAAGTTGATCGATAATTTCTCTTCTTTCCTTTTCACTCATTTCAACTATTCTAGTTACATCTCCTTGTAAAATTATATTATAACCATCTGGCCTTAAGTTTGCAAAACTTAATAATTCTAATACTCTTTCTCTAGTTTCAGTTTTATCATTTATTTTATAAATTGTATGACCTTTTCTATTGACTTTTCTAGTTATTATAACTTCATCGCTATCTATTGGAAATTTTCTATCCGAATTGTCAAAAATTATCGAAACAGAAGCTATATCAGCTGGCTTTTTAGTTTCAGTTCCTCTAAAAATTAATTCACTTAATTTTTCTGCTCTCATTTGTTTTGCAGAAATTTTTCCCAAAACAAAACAAATTGCATCTATTATATTAGATTTTCCACTTCCATTAGGTCCTATTATTACGTTCAAACCATTTATAAACTGAATAACAGTTTTTCTATTAAAACTTTTAAAACCCTGTAAAATAATTTTTTTAATGTAAACCATAATTAATATACGACAAAGTTAAAAATTAAATAAAATATTAAAAAATTAAACTAGATAAAATTACAATTTTATAATTTATATGGGCCGGTAGCTCAGTGGAAGAGCGCCCGCCTTGCAAGCGGGAGGCCCGGGGTTCGAATCCCCGCCGGTCCATTTAATTTTATTTTTATTTAGGATAAATAATTACTCTGTTTCCTTTTTCTAAAGACTCCAAATATTTTTCTAATTTTTCGTAATTTTTCATTTTTGTAAAAATAATTTTTTCAAATTGCTCAAAAGATATATCAAACAACTTTATTAATAATGCATCATAGTACATTTTTTTAAATAAATTATTTTTAATTTTTTCAAAAACCAATTTTTGTCTTTTGATTCTACCATTTACATATTCACTACTTATATAATCACTATAATTACTAATTATTTCGTTAATCGCCTTCTCCAATATTTGTTCTTTTTCCTTTTCAAAACCAGGAATCAATAATGAGAAAATTATTTGCTCCGGATAAATATATGTATTTTCTAATTGTTGAACATATCCAATTCCATATTTATTTCTAAATATTTGAAATAATTTAGAAGAAATTCCACCGGAAAGTATTGATGATAATGCCTCTAAATCAAAAAATTCCTCGATTTTATAATTTTTACTTAATGCAAAATATATTTGATTTTGAGTATAAAGATTTAAATAGATATCTTTTCCTTTCGATTTCGTAGGTATTTTTAATTTTACATCTTTATTTTCTAATTTTGAAAAATATTTTATAACCAAATCTATATGTTTTTTGTTAAAATTTCCCTCTAACAAAATGAACATGTTATTTGCAGAATAATATTTTTCTTTAAATTCTTCCAAATCTTTTTTAGTAATACTCTCTATACTTTCTCTATTCCCAATTATACTTCTTCCATAATCAGAATTTCCAAATACTGAGTTTGGAATAGAAGAGATTAATCTATCTTCTGGATTATTCTCGTTTCTTTCTATTTCACTAAGAACGACCTTCTTTTCTTTTTCAAATTCTTCTTCCTTAAATTTTTCATTAGAAAACATTGAAAACAAAATATCAATTATTTTGCTAAAACCGTGTGGAATTGTTTCTACAAAATAAAAAGTTAAACATGTTGATGTAAAAGCGTTTGAAATGGCTCCAGATAATTCTAAACCTTCATCAATTTGTTGAGACGAATATTTTTTGTTACTTTTAAACATCATATGCTCTAAAAAATGAGAAATTCCCGGAATTTCTTCATATATACTTCCTACATTTACTCCTATTCCTATTCCAATATTTTTATTTTCAGTTTTTATTGTATAAATTTTTAAATTATTATCCAAAAGAATTTTATTCATAAAAAACTTTAATTTATTCGATATTAAAATATTTCTTATGTAGAGTCTTTTTAAGTAACTAATTTCTTACTCCCTAATAAAATCGAAGGGAAGTTTTTTTCTAATCCTTCCAAAATTTCTATGTTTTGCTATATGTATTTGTTTTTGTTTCATTCAAACAAAATTACCTTTTACAATCAATTATTCTATCATCGCTGATTGTTTTAGTTTTGTAATAGATTTATTTTGATTTTTTTAATGATATTATTTCATTTCGCAAAGTCAATTAAAATTAAAAATTTATTGTTTATTTATCGTTATGAAGGAGAGAGAAATAGAAAAAAACTGGCAGGTTAAAATTTTGAGACCAGAAGAACTATATCAATCTCCTTTAGAGTATTATGATAGAGAAATGGTAGAAAGATACGCGGCCTCAAATTCGATAAGAAAAATTCAAAGAATACATGCACTTAAAATAATTGAGATATTAGGAATATATCCACCCAAATCAATATTAGATTTAGGATGTGGTGTGGGCTTTTCTATGGAAGCTTTAATTGAAGTGGGATTTGATGCGTTTGGAATAGATATAAACCCATATATGATAGAAAAAGCAAAAGAAAAAAATCTAAAGGTTTATTTAGGAGACTTTAGAGAATTAAAAAAATATTTTGAAAAAAGCAGTTTTGATGCCATTATTTCTATTTCAGCATTTCAATGGATAAAAGAGAGAAAAGATATGGAAAAAATTGCAGAAGGTATAAATTATATACTCAAAGATGGAGGAGTTGTTGGAGTTCAGTTTTATCCTTTTTCTTATAAAGAGTTAAAAATGTGGGAAAAATCTTTTAGGAAATACTTTTTAGTTGATACTATAATTGAAAATCCAGAAATTCCGAGAAAGAGGAACATTTATCTGATTATGAAAAAATTAATATAAAACAAATCAATATTTCAAATTATTTGGAAATATAATTTCAGTTTAGCTACTCAAATAAAAAGAACCTATACTAAATTTCTTATCTAAAGCAAGTTATCACACAAATTAGTAAAAACTGGTATATCAAACTTTTTTTTGCTGAGAATTGAAGCTTAAATAATTTATCAAGCTGAGTTTTAGATAAAAAAAGATTTTTGTTTTTTCCACGCCCAAAAGAAATGACATGAGATAACTTTATACTAATTGCTCCTACTTTTTTAGAAAATTTTGTTAAATCGTAAACACAAGAATAATTAATTGGAGTTATAGTTGAATGTATAGAAAAAGGTACTCTATATTTTTTTAGTTTTTTGATAGTAGTCATAGTTACTTGGTATGAATTTTTTTCCTCAAATAATTGCGAATATCTCTGTTTCCACTCAAACTTATACATACTTTTAGTTTTTGTCTTATCTCTAATTTCTTTAACTATTTTACATAAATTTGGATGTAAACTAGGTTCACCTCCAGAAATTGCTACAATCTTAAAACCAATTTTTGACAACTCTCTTGCAACATATATCACCTCTTCTGTCTTAAGATATGCTGTATTATTCTCTAAAATATCAGAATTCCTACTCTTCTTATAACAATAAATACAGTTAAATATACATCTATTTGTTATATCTAACAAATAGCGGACAAAAACTTTATTTTGAGAGATATGAGTATTTATCAAAGGGTTAAGATAAGATTAGATATAAAATTTGGAAAAACAAGCTTACTTTTAATGGGCCCGCTGGGATTTGAACCCAGGACCTCCCGCTTTCCTAAGTATATTGGAGCGTGCCATATAAGGCGGGCGCTCCACCAGACTAAGCTACGGGCCCTTATAATTTAAATTATCTCAAAATTTAAATTAATAATTTTTATTAAATTTAAATGAAGATTGGATTTATTTCTGATTTACACTTAGGTTTTGGAAAAGAAAGAGAATTATATGAAGATTGTTTTATTATGTTTGAAAAAATTCTATTAGAACTAGCTGAGGAATGCGAAATAATATTTATTGCTGGTGATTTATTTGACGAAAAAGATCCAGATAACGAAACTATACTAAAAACTTTACAGATATTTAAAAAGATTAGAAAGAAAGATAAGAAATTGAAATTTAAAATAAACGAAAAGGAATTCGAAGAAAAAGTCCCAATTATTTTTGCTATTCATGGTAATCACGATAGAAAATTAAAAGATGAAACATCTATTTATAAAATTTTTGATGAATTAAACTTTTTTCACTATATAACTATTGGAAAAATAATTTTTGAAAATGAGAAAATCTGTATATATGCTATGTCAAATGTACCAGAAAGATATGCAAAAGATGTACTAAAAGAAAAATTAAACCCTAAACCAATTGGAAATTATTTTAACATTTTAGTTTTACATCAAAATATTTTTCCATATATTTATTCTCAAGAAGAAAGTAGTTTAAAAATAAGCGATTTACCAAAAGATTTTAATTTAATAGTTAATGGACACATTCATTTAAGAAATGTTGAAAGAATAGAAAATTTAACACTCTTAATATTAGGAAGTCCTATAATTACTCAAATCAGCGAAAAAGAAATTAATGAAAAAAGAGGATATAATATTGTTGAAATAGAAGATGATTCAAAAAACTTTAAAATATTTTTTAAGGAAGTTGAACTACCAAGAAAATATTATCTATTAGAATTCGAAAGCGATAATTTCAAAATAGAAAATTTTATTCAAAGAATTAATGAAATAATAAGTAAAAATAAAGAAAAGTCAGTAATAAAAATTAAACTAGTTGGAAAAAAAGAGTTAGAAGATAGAATTCTAAAGAATATATTATCTGTTTTTGAAGATAAAGCAATAATAAGATTTGAAAATTTAATTGAAAGCGAGAAGATACTAGAAATACAAAAAGAAATTCAAATAATAAAAGAAAAAAAGAGCATTGATGAGATTATTTTATCAGTTCTTTTAGAAAGATTGAAAGAAAAAAACTTTTCTAACTCTTTTAATTTTGAAAAACTACTAGAGTTATTTGAAGATGGTGATGTTGATAGTTTAGTTGATATTCTAACAAAAACACAAAAAACATTAGTATAAATTGATGATTAAAAAAATTTATTTAGAAAATTGGAAATCGCACGAAAAATCAGTAATTGAATTAGGAAAGATTAATTTAATTATTGGAAGATTAGGAAGCGGAAAAACTTCTATTACAGATGCAATTTCCTATGCCTTATTAGGAAACTTTTCCGATTTAAATTCAAGAAAGATAAAATTAGAAGACATAATAATGAAAAAACCAAAAGAAAAAGATTTTGCAAAAATTGTTCTAAATTTCTCACTTAATGAAAAAAATTATGAAATAATTAGAATAATTGAAAAAAATAAGGGAAGTTATTCCGAACTAAAAGAAGATAATAAAATTATAAGGTCAGGAACAACAGATGTTAATGAATTTTTACAAAAATTATTGAAAATTGATTTTCAAACATTTATTAATGTTATTTACGCTGAGCAAAATAAATTAGAATTTTTTCTGAATTTGGAAAGAGGAGAAAGAAAAGCAAGATTTGATGAAATGATTGGAGTTGAAAAGTTAGAAAGAATTAGAAAAACATGCGTAAGTGTAAAAAATAGATTAATAGATATTCATAGAGAGAAGGAAAGATTTTTATCTCAGCTTATCTCTGAAAATTTGGATAAAAAAATAGAAGAAATAAAAAACGAAATAGAAAAAATAGAAGAAAAAAATAAAGAACTGGAAAAAATTAAAGTTGATTTAGAAAATACCATAAATGAATTAAGGAAAAAAGTTGAAATCGGCAAAAATATAGAAAAAGAAATTAACAATTTAGAAAAAGAGATTATAGATAAAAAAGCTAAAATTGATAAGATAAGTAATTTAATAGAAGAATTGTTAAAAGAAATAAAATACTTTAACAAAGAAGATTTAGAAAAAGAAATAGACAAAATTAAAATTTATCTAATAGAAATAGAAAAAAAACTATTAAAATTAGAAGAAGATTTAAATAAACTAGAGAGAGAAAAGGAAGAAAAATATAGAAGCTTAGTAGTTATAAAACAAAAATTTGAGAGAAAGGAAAAAATAGAAAAAAAACTCCTAGAGTTTAATAATATAGAAATCTTACTCAACGAAATAGAAAAAAGAGAGAAAGAAAAGAAAGAAATGTTAGAAAAAATTTTAGATAAACAGAAAGAAATTGAAAATGAAATAAAAAAAGAGGAAAAATTAGTCGATATTTTAGAAGAAGAATTTAGTATATGTCCAATTTGTGAAAGAGAAATAGATAAAGACAAAAAAGATTTATTGAGAGAAAAGCATAAAAATCTTATAGAAAACTTATTAAAAGAACTTAGCAAAATTAAAGATGAGATTGAAAAAATAAAGAACGAAATAAAAAGTATCGAAGAAGAAAAAAGAAATATTTTATTAAAGTTTTCTGAGAAGAAAAATTTAGAAAAAGAATTAGAAACCTTAAGTAATATCAATTATAATTTAATTGAAAATTTAGAAAAAGAAATTTTAGAAAAAGAAGATAAAATAAAAACTATTAAAGAAGAGTTTGAAAAAACAAAAGACGAAAAACATAAGAAAGAAGTAGCTAAAAAAGAAATAGAATATAACTTAGAGAAATTTGAAAAGGTAAATAAGCTAAAAAAAGAGTTGGAGATTTTAGAAAATGATTTGGAACATTTAAGAAATAGGTTAAAAAATTTAATTGAAATAGAAGAATATAAAAATTTAAAAAATTACGAAAATGTTTTAAAAGAATATGAGTTAAAATTTGAAAATACCAAATTAGAAATTGAAAATAATAAAAAATTGCTTAATGTTCTATTACAAAGAAAAAAAGAAATTGAAGATAGAATTTCTCTTAGAGAAAGAATAAAATCTGAAAAGAATTATTTAGAGAGAGTTATAAAAGATTTAAATATTTTAGAAATTTCTACTAAAGAGGCTCAGCTAATAGTTAGAAATAAATTATTAGATGCAATAAATTATTATCTTTCTTTATATTGGAAAAAAATTTATCCATATAGAGATTATATAGATGCAAGATTTATAGCTACTGAAGATGATTATATTTTACAAATAAAAGATTCTTTGGGAAGATGGATAGAATTAGATAAAGTTGCTTCAGGTGGCGAAAGAACTTTAGCGGCTATTTGTTTAAGAATAGCTTTTTCAAAAGTTTTATCGCCAATTTTAAATATTATAATATTTGACGAACCTACACATAATTTAGATGAAGAAGCAATAACACAATTTGCTAGAATAATAAACGAAAATTTCTCAGAAATTTTTGATCAAGTATTTATTATAACTCATGACGAAAGATTTAAAAGTATAATTAACGCAAATATAATTAGAGTAGAAAGAAACAAGTTCGAAGATCTGCCTTCAAAAGTTATAATTGAATGATGAAATTCATAAAAAATTATGCATGCGTCTTTCTAAAAGAAATTTCTTCTTTAGTTATAGGAGATTTGCATATAGGTTATGAATTTGAATTAAAAAATCAAGGAATAAACGTAGCATATACAGAAAAAATAAAAGAGGATATAGAATTTTGTAGAAATAAAACTAAAGCTAAAAACATAATTTTATTGGGAGATACAAAACATTCAATAGGATTACCTACAAATAAAAAGGAAATAGAAAAGTTAAAGGATTTTTTTGATTTTTTAAAAGAAAAATTCGAAAAAATTTATGTAGTCAAGGGGAATCATGATGGATTAATAGAAAAGATTATAAAAGATGAAAAAATAAATATTTATTCTTCAAGAGGATTTTCGCTATTAAAATATGGATTTTTTCATGGAAATTCCTATCCAATAAGTAATGTGTTAAAATCTAAAATAATTTTTTGCTCTCATGCCCATTCTAAATATCTTTTACCTAAGGATAAAAAAATATACGAACTTAGAATTTTTTCTATATTTAGATTAAAAAAAGAATTTGGAAAAAACAAAAAATTAATAATAATTCCGCCTTTTTCTCCCCTATTAGCTGGAAAAGAAATTGAAGAAGTTATTAAATCTAGTAATATTATTAAAAAGTTAGTTGATATAGAAAATATTGAAATTTATAGTTTAGATGGTATAAAGCTTGAATAAATTTATTATTTTATTAAAAATAATTTTATTTTTTATACTAACCAGGGCCGGTAGCTCAGCATGGTAGAGCGGCGGGCTTTTAGTTTAATACACTAAAAGCTCTGAATAATGAAGAAACCCGTAGGTCGCGGGTTCAAATCCCGCCCGGCCCATTCTTACATATAAAGATAACTAAAATTCATCTTGAGAAATTTTTATACTTTAAATCTTTGTTCTTATTTCAATTATATCTTTATCTTCTAATACGAAATTTAACCCAGCTCTTATTTCTTTTCCATTTCTAATAACAATACAGAATTTGAAATTTTCTTTCAATCTTTCGTCAATTTCATTTATAGCATCTAAAACAGTAGAGTTTTTATTCAAAATTAATGCTCTTTGACTTATCTCTTTTCCTGGTGGTTTTGTAAATATTCTAATTTTATTTAAGGAATTCCAAATATCTATAAATAACTTTTCATAATTTAACATAGAATACTTAAAAAAGTTTGAATCTTCTGAATTTTTTACATTATTTAAAACAAAATAAACATTTTGAAGTTTAAAATCCCTTATAATATTTTCATATGTTTTAATCTGGAAGTCTATATCTAATAGATTATTTATCAAAAATACATTCGCATCCGAAATTCTCGCGATCCACATATGCTTTGGAAGAAAAAATGATGGAATTTCTACTAATTGAAACTCTATTCCTTCGAAAACATATATTCCACTTTTTGGTTCTTTTGTTTCATATTCCTTTTCGCTACTCTCTAAATTAGTATTACATAACTTATTTATCCAATAACTTTTTCCAGAATTTGCAACGCCTAAAAGGTTTATTAAAACACTCCCTACTTTTTTGAAATAAGTATATCCTCCTACTTTTTTACTTTTCTTTTCTAATAAAGATCTTAATTTTGATAACCTTTTTCTTAAATCTGCTAATAAATTTTCAGTTCCTTTATGCTTAGGTGTTATAGAAATTAATTTTTCTAACCAAAAAATTTTTTCTTCCAAAGTTTTAGCCTCTAAATATTTTCTTTCTGTCGCATACCACTCAGCAGGTAAATTTGCTGGCATAATTTTTTAAATCTATTGAAAATTATTATGAATTTAAAAATGGAATTAGATTTGAAAAACGAAGAAATAGCTAAAAAAATATTTGAATCTTTAGCTCCAGATATAAAAAAGGAAAAAGAAAAAATAAATTTAATTAGCAGTAAAATAGTATTTGAAATAGAAGACAATAATTTTTCTCACATATTAGCTAGTTGCACCTCGATTTTAAAACTAATTAATGAAGCTATTAAATTAGAAAGAAATCTTTCGGAAAGAAATCAAAAATAACAATTCCAAAAATTTTTTCTAAAACTATTAAAATTAAAGTAAATAAAAATGTAGGAGCATATCTTACACCTTCTTTAATATAAACATATTTTATCTTCTTTCTTTTCAACTCTTCAATTTCTTTCTTAGTTATTCCTCTCCAAACTTTAAAGTCTAGCAAAACATCTCCCTCTTTTAATTTATTTATTGAAATTCTTTTAATCATCAAATCTTTTACACTTTTTAAAAAAGGTATTGAAACGTAAAGAAGAATTAAAAAGGATATTAAAAAGTTAAAGGTCATTTTATTAAACAAAAAGTATAGGGATAGAAATGAAAAGAAGAGAGAAATGAAAAGAGAAATTTTCGAGAATAAATTTAATTTTTCATATTTTTTTAATAAAAATACAAAAAGGACCGAATAGAAAAATATAAAAAAAACTCCAACCGAAAAAGTTATTAACAACCAATTAAGAATCTCGAAAATATTTTTAAAAATATTTAGTAATCCTAGAGATAATAGTAAAAAAGAGTCCCCTAAGCCCCATTGACCACTAAAATATAGAAAAAAACCAAAAAAACCAAAAATAGCTAAATTAATTAAAAGACTATAAAGAATATTGAAATCTTTATAATAAAGAATTTGAATTAAATTTAGAATCACTAATAAAGAAATAAAGAAATAAACTTCTATATCTCTTATTTCTGTAGTTCTAATATCGTCAATACTTGCTTTCGTAAAAAATATTTTTGTAACTATTAATTTCAATATATCAAAAATATCCATTATTAAATTTATGCTAAGATATATATTAGAAGATTTAAAAATAAGCTACGAAGACATTGAAATAAAAGAAAAATATGGAGATATCTGTTTTAACGTAAATAAACTTTCAAAAAAATATAAAGTAGAAAAGCAAATTTTCGAAAATGAACTTCTAAAACTCATAAAAAGCTCTAATTTTATAAAATCTTTCGATAAGGTTAATGATTTTTTTAATATTTTCTTGAATTGGCCAAAATTGTTAGTAAAGTTTCTAAATGATAAAATAATTGAAGAAAAAATTATTGCAAATAAAATACTAATAGAACATACTAGTGCAAATCCAAATAAAGCGCTACACATAGGACATTTAAGAAATTCCTGCATAGGTGATTGTTTATATAGATTTTTGAAAAAATTAGGAAATAAAGTTTTTGTAGCAAATTATGTAGATGATACTGGTGCTCAAATGGCTGAATTATTAATAGCATTCAAATATCTTAATAAAGATATTAACACGAACGAAAAATTTGATCTATATTGTAGTAAATTATATACACAAGTAAATAAACTTTTAGAAAATGATGAGAATTTAAGAAAATTAAAAAATATTATTGTTAAAGAATTAGAAATAGAAAATTCATTTACTTCAGAATTAAATAAGCAAATTGTTAAAAAAGTAATAGAAGCTCAGCTACAAACTTTATGGTATTTCGACATTTATTTCGATTTTATAAACAAGGAAAGTGATATACTAAGTTTTGGTTTATGGGAAGAAACCTTTGAAAAATTAAAAAAATTAAATAAAATAGAGTTTGTTGAAAATGGAGAAGAAGTTGATAAACTGGATGAATATTCTTCTTCTATTACTAAAAGAAAAGTGGGAACGTATGTAATAAAATCAAAAAATACTAATTTAGTTTTAATTAAAAGTGATGGAACATTAACTTATTTAGCTAAAGATATCGCATATGCTTTTTGGAAGCATAGCTTATTATCGAAAAGTTTCTTATTTTCGTTCTTATTAAAACAACCAAATGGAAAAGAATTATATCAAACAGATAAATTCGGCAGAGAAATTAAAGATTTTGAAAATTTTGATATGTCAATAAATGTAATTGGAAGAGAACAATCTGAAAATCAATACGTAATAGAAAATTTAATAAAAGAATTAACAAACAAAAAGTACATTTATTATTCGTACGGATTAGTTTTTATTTCAAAAAAAGTAGCCAATAGTTTAGGAATAGAAGTTGAAAAAGATTTTTTAAAGATGAGTGGGAGAAAAGGTTTAGTAGTTAATGTTGATGATTTAATAAAAAAATTTGAAGAAAAAGTTAGAGAAACTCTAGAAAAAAGAAATATAAAAGATGATGAATTAGTTAAAAAAATAGTAAAAAGTTGTTTAAGGTATGAAATGGTGAAGCTAGATAAAAATAAAGATTTAATCTTTGATTTTGACGAAGCGTTAAGATTAGACGGAAATACTGCCTTATATTTGATGTATACTTATGCAAGAATAAATTCTATAGTAAGAAATTTAGAGAAGATTGGCGAATTAAAAGTCAATGATTTTGATTGTGAATTGAACGAAGAAGAAAAAAATTTGGCAAAAGAAATATTAAAGTTCGATAGTGTTATAAATTCTGTAGCTAAAACATTAGAAATTAATCAACTTGCAAATTATATTTACGAGTTATCAAAAAAATTTAATGTTTTTTATGAAAAATGTAGAATAATAGATGAAAAAGATAAAGATAAAAAAGAATTAAGAAAAGTCCTTCTATTAATAACAAAAAATATTTTAGAAAACGCTTTTGATATATTAGGAATTGAAAAAGTTGAAAGAATTTAAATTTTATTAATTAAAATATTTACTATGTTAATAGCAGCTATAAGATTAAGAAGTGGAATTAAAGCACCTAGAGAAGTTAAGGATACTTTAATGCTTCTTAATCTAAGATATATTTACAATTGCGTTTTATTAGAACCTAACAAATCAACTTTAGGAATGTTAAAGAAAGTAAAAAATTATATATGCTATGGAGAGATTGATAAAGATGTATTGGTATTATTATTAAAAAAGAGATTAAGAAAAATTGGAGATAAAAAAGTTGAAATAGAAGATTTAAAAAAATATGGAATTAGTTCATTTGAAGAATTAGCCGATTTATTATACGAAGGTAAAAAGAAGTTAAAAGATTTTTCAGAATTTAAGAGAGTTTTTAGATTACATCCACCAAAAGGTGGTTTTAAGAAAACTAAAAAATTAGAATATCCAGAAGGAATTTTAGGATATATAGGAAAGGAAATCAATAATTTACTTAAAAGAATGATATAATGAAAATTTTTATTAGTGGTTTGCCAAGATGTGGAAAAACTACTTTAATTAAAAAGATTTATGAATTATACAGAAATAAAATATCTATTAGTGGATTTTATACAGAGGAAATTTTAAAAAATAATAGAAGAATTGGTTTTGAAATTTATTCGATAGATTTAAATCAAAAAGTTATTTTTGCCTCAAAGGAAATAAAAAGTAGTTTAGAGTATGCAGGCTATTATTTATTTTTAGAAAATTTGGACAAAGTTATTGAGTTTATTAATCTAAATTCAAAACTAATTTTAATCGATGAAATTGGAAAAATGGAAATGCTAAGTGAAAGATTTAAGAAGTTTATCGAAAAAATAATGGAAATAGAAATAAATATAATAGCAACCTTGCATAGAGCATACATAAATAAGTTTTCTAGATTTGGTATAGTCTATTGGTTAGAAAAAGAAAAGTGGAATGAAACATTCCAAAAAATTTTAAAAATTATAGAGAATATTTAAATTATTTATATATGGGCGGGTAGCTTAGCCTGGTGGAGCGCCCGGCTGATAACCGGGAGGTCGGGAGTTCAAATCTCCCCCCGCCCAATCACATAACTATAGAAAATTTGAAAGATTTTATCTCAAAATTTTTTCTTATAAAAAATTCTAAATTCTAAATTCGAACACACATTGCTTATCTTAACATAAAACCATAAAAAGATTATTTTAAATATGACTGATAGTAGAGTTCCTAAAAATATGAGAATGTCTAAGATAGTAGAATAAATTGCTAAATCCATTAAAATCTTTCTAAATTAAGTCTTTGACCAACTTCTTATAAAATTCTCTATAATTTTTTAATTTTTTCTATTAATTTTTCTGATATTTGTTTTAATTCTTCAAATCTTTTTTCTTTTTTTGATTCGTAAGTAATAGAAATTTTTGGCTCTGTGTTTGATGCTCTAATTGCAATCCAACTTTCGTTATCTAGCCAAACTTTTATTCCGTCTAACTCTTCAATACTATATTCTTTAAATTCGTCTTTTAGTATTTCAATAAACTTAAATTTCATTTCCTCTTTAATTTCAATTCTTTTAGATTCGTAGAAATAAGTTGGAACATCTCTTATTAATTCTGAAATTTTTTTATTAGTTTTCGTTAAAAATTCTAATATTTTTAAAGTTAAAAAAATGCTATCATCTAGATAAAAGACTTCCTTAAAGTAAAAATGATAAGAAATTTCTGCACCTAAAAAAGCCTTGTTTTTAAACATTTCATTTTGAATGTAACTTCTACCAACTTTCGTAATTAAAGGTTTTGCTTTATATTTTTTTATTTCTTCAATAGCAGCTATAGAACTTAAAACATCTATAATAACCTTTTTATTCTTAATTTTATCTCCGTACGATTGTAATAACAGAGAAAGAATTTGATGAGATAATAAAACATCTCCCCTATCATCTATTATAACAACTCTATCTGCATCACCATCATAAGCAAATCCAACATCGGCTTTTTCAATTAAAACTTTTTCTATCAACTTTGATAAATTTTCTTTTTTTGGTTCAGGATCTCTATTGGGAAAGTTTCCATCAAATCTACAAAATAATTCAATATTATTTCCTTTATTATAAATTTTTAATATTTTTGGTAACAATTCACTAGCTGATCCATTACCTGCATCTATTATTATCTTTAAGTTACTTTCAAAATTGAATTTACTTTTTAAAAAGTTTATATACTCTCCCTCTATATTAAATTTTTCTACTTTTCCTTTTCTTTTTGAATTTATAAAATTTTTATTTTGCATTATTTCTTTAATTTTTTCTAATCCAAAATTTAAACCTACAGTTAAACAATTCGAATCATTAATAATAAAACCATTCCATTCCTTTGGGTTGTGAGATGCAGAAACCGTTACTCCAAATTTTGCTTTTAATAATTTAGTAGCAAATGCAACTATTGGAGTTGGAACTATTCCTAAATCAAATACATTATATCCATTTTCTATTAATCCATTTATAAGAGAATTCTTTAGACTTTCACTACTTAATCTCACATCATTACCTATCACAACTCTTCTTTTCTTTCCAGAGAAAAACGTTGCTAATGCTTTTCCTAATTCATAAGCAAAATTCTCGTTAATTTCATTTGGATAAATTCCTCTTATATCATAAGCTCTAAAAATTTTTTCATAATCCATAAAAATAGAATTATTTTAATATGGAAAGAAGAGTTTATATATTAGAGGCATTATTATCTACAGCATCTCAATTTATTGTGCCTTTTATAACTTTATACGCTCTAAGTTTGGGTTTCTCTTATTTTTTTATTGGATTTTTTAATGCTATTCTAAGCATTTCTTACGTACTAGCTTTTTTTATTTCCTTAGCGCTGATTAATCCAAAAACAATAAAAAAAGCTCTTTCTATTTCTTTATTAATTTGGGGATTATCATTTGTCCTTGCTTATTATTCGAAAACTGAATTTCTTTTTTTTATATCGATGTTATTGAGAGCCATTTCTAGTTCGATAATATCTGTGTGCTATACATGGATAATATCTAATGTTTTTAGGGAAAAAACATTTGATAAGATTTCTAATTTAGCTATAATTTATACTTCTATAACTCTACTCGCAACAATAACATCTAGCTTATTAATAAAAGAATTTAATTATCCATCATTTATTTTTTATATCCCACTTGTATTTTCTATTTTATCCATCTATATACTTCAAAAAATAGAAATTAGAAAAAAAGATGAAACATCTCTTCCAATATTTCCAAGAAATTATTTTAATCTCGTTAAAGACAAAATAAAATCAAATATAAAGAATGAAAAATTGAGAAACTATTCTTTATCGCTGTTTTTATTTTATTTTTCTATAGGTATAGCAGGTCCATTTTTTTCGGTTTTCTTAAAAAATATTCTAGGACTTTCTGAGGTAGAATGGTCTATTATTATATGTATTGAAATGATTTCATTTTTAATTTTTTCAAGCTCTATTAAAAAGTTAGAAAAACGTTTTAATATAACAACTCTATTTCAAATTTCTACATTTCTAATTTCTCTAATTCCTCTTATTTGGGTTACTACTAAAAGCTTTCCAATAATAATTCTATATAGTTTTATCGCGGGAATTTCTTGGCAGCTTTTTTCTATATTGCATTTAACCTATGTTTCGAAGAAATTTAACGTTGCTAACGAAATAGGTTTTCTAAACATTTTTATAGGTTTAGGATTATTATTGGGTAATCTTTTTGGTGGTTTTATTGCACAATTAGGATTGGAATACGTTTTTTATATTTCTTTTATATTTAGATTTTTCTCATCTTTCATTTTTTCTAAACTTCTTGAAGATAAACGAATTTCATTAGATAGCATATATAAAACAGTTTTTCTATCTCTAGATTTTTTTTCGACTCTCATTAAAGAATTTATCATTCAACTTAGATCCTTGGACCTTTATAACCACAAAAAGAACACTCGTAAATCTTAACTACTACACTTGTTTTTTCGTTTTGAGATATAAGTTCATACTTTATTTTTGCGCCTTTTCCACATTTTGGACATTTGTCAAAAGTTGGAATTTCTCTGAGTAATGCCATATAATGTTAAAAATTTAAAAAATTTATTTTTAAAGAGAAAACAAAAATATGCGAGCATTTTTACTAATTTCACATGGTCACACTACATATAAGATAAAAGACTTTTATAAGGCAGGTAGATTAGATATAGCAATTCATTCTATAATTCATGCATTTTTTATATCAAATGGATTAAGAAGTGATGTAGAATTCAATCTTCTTCTATTAGGTCCACCAAAACCGCCAATAAGAATAAAAATTGTTTCTAATTTAGAAACACCATGGAGCAAAAAGGATATAGGTAGTTTAATTAAAATTTCGCTTTGGAAATTTTATAAGAAAAAAGAAAAACCTATAGAAGCTTTAAAGGGTGTTTATGTTGAAAGAAAAGGATTAGAGGAAATTTTAAATGAATACAAAAAAAGAAATTTTAAGATTTTTCTTTTAGATTTAGATGGTAAAAATATTGAAGATGTTGAAATAGACGAAAATTCTTTATTTGTTTTAGGAGATTTTGTTGGAATTGATAAAAAACAATTAGAAATTTGTAAAAATTTCTCCAATGAAATTATTTCCCTTGGAAAAACTTTATACTTTACATCTCAATGTATTTTTCTTTTAAATTATTTTTATGATAAAAAATTCGGCAGTAGATATTTTGATACAACGTTCAAATTTAAATCTAATATTTAAAGATTATAAAATTTATACTTATCGTTTTTCAAATCTAATATACAAAAACTTGGTTTTGAAAAATATCCTAAAATTTCTCCAGGATTGATTAATGTAGTTTTTCTAATTTTTAAAACTTCCTTTTTATGCGTATGTCCAAAAAATATATAATCATATTTATTTAAAAATCCAAAGGCTTTTGCAATAAAATCATAATGAGTAAATAAAATTTTTTTATTAGAAAGAGTTACTTCCCCATAATTTTGAAAAAACTTAGTATTTTTTGGCATATTTTTAATCAAATTTACTTTATCTCCATCATTATTTCCAAATACTACAAATAAATTTTTTACATTAAGTTTTTCAAACAATTTTATTGAAAAAGGCGAACAAATGTCTCCACAATGAAATGCATAATCAACTTTAATTTTGTTTAATTTTGAAATTAATTTTAAAATATTCTCAGTATTGTCGTGAGTATCGCTGAATATCGCAATTTTCATGAAACTTCTATTCTATAGCCTTTAGGAAGTTTAGATGCAGCAATTTCTAATGCTTTCTTACCTAAATTTAAAAATTCTTTTTTAATTCTCAATAAAATTATCGCCTCTCCCTTAAACAATTGAACTGCCCTACCTATAGGTCTACCAAATGCTAATCTCATTCCTTGACTATATCTATCGGCACCTGCACCCATAGCTATTGGATGTTCCCTTAATACATGATGGGGATATTTTATAATTTTTAAATAATAATTCGAATTTCCTACTTTTCTTTCTAAAAACTTATTACATATAACTCTAGCTGCTTCTAAGGCATTATCTCTAACTTGAACATCCTCTTTGGCAATCAATTTTAATTCTATATAGTCTGTTAAATTCTTATTTCCCATTTCATATTGCCTAACTTTTGCTGGAGGTGCCCCTGCAATATAATTTTTACTTTTGACTCTATAAGAAATTCTAGTATATGGCCTTTCTATCCTTCTAAAACATCTCCCAGGTCTTAATGCCATAAATATAACTTCAAATAATATTTATAATTTTTACGCCTTATCTTACTTTACATTTTCCTAAATAAATTAGTTAGTTTTAATATATATTTTTTAGCCTTATAATTTTTTCATGGCAGAGAAAAGAGCTCTTGTTGTAAGAAGCGCAGTAAGAGAAGTTGTAAAAGATATGAGAATAAGCGACGAGTTTTTCGAAGCTTTAGATAAAGAAGTTGAAGCTCTAATAAAAAGAGCTATTGAAAGAGCAAAAGCAAACGGAAGATCAACCTTAAGAGCTAGCGATGTTTAAATTCCAAATAATTTATCTAACCAACTCCTCTTTTCTATTTCTTTTCCATATTTTTCCCAAAAATCTTTAACTTTTTCTTTCAAATTTTCTAATTCTTCTTTTGTATTAGGAACTCCAACAGAATTTCCAACACCAATAATTATAGCTTTTTTCGAATCTTCTAATAATTCTTTTAATCTTTCAATTACCTTATCTACACTTTCATATATCTTTGGATTCATAATCTTTATTGCTTCTTCAGAACTCATTTTTATTGCAATTGCCTCCATTCTAATTTTTTTTCTCGTTGCTATAGTTTCTATGTTAAACTTTTCTACCCCAACTCCACCTATTGCTACTCCAATACCTTCAGCAATACTTCCGGTTTCTTCTCCTTCCAATTTTAAAGCAGCATCGATAGTTATTATTTTATCGATATTTTTTTCTTTCTTTAAAACATTTTCTAAAGCTTTATGAAGTCTACCTAATCTAGCACCTGGACCCTTAGCTCTTATTAAAATAACTTCTTTACCAAATAATTTTTTCTTTACAACTATGCATTCTTCAATCTCTTTTATTTTATCTTCTTTACTTATTAGGTTAGCGATAACCAACGGACCTATTCCATCTCCTATTGGTAAATTATTTAAAACAGTTTCGAATCCATTTTCATAAGATTTAAAAATTCTATCAATAATTGGTAATTGAAATTGAATAAAAAGAGCAATCTGTAAATTTCTATACTTTTTTATTATTTCTCTGTAATGTTCTAAAATCTTTTTAATAATATTTTTCACTATTAATATTTCAAAAAGTAGCTTATAATTTTTTAACTTTTCTTCATCCTTTTCATTTGAAAATTTTCTTATATAACTTTCTATTTTTTCACTACTTTGATTTAAAATAAATTCTAATTTATTTACTATTCCGAATGGATCTAAACTAGTAGGTTCAATAGTTATGAAATCTAATTTCTCAAATATCTTATCTGAAGATACTTTTGGATTAATGATCCTAATGAATTTTCTTTTAGATCTTTCTATAGAATCAGAAACTTTTTCTATCATCGAATTTATAAAATATAATGCTTGTGCTAAGACAACTCTAGGATAAATAATTGGAAAAAGAAAAAAGAATAAAATAAAAAAGATCCAATAAATGTCGAAGAGATTGCCTATCATACATATTTTTATAGATTTATAACTTATAAATACTTTATGAAAGGTTTAATGAGAGAATTTCTAATTGTATTAGGTATAAGTTTTTTACTTTATCTTCTATTCACAAAAACTCCTCTTCAACAATATTCCACGAACATGTTATCTGGATTTTTCTCATACCTTCAACGAAAGGAAGAGAAAATAATTTATTTTAAGATAGAATCTAGTAGAGATTCTCAACTCGAAATAAAAAATGGTAAATTCGATTTAAGCACTAGCGGAATATTAGGAGAAATCGAAATAGATAAATTATCGCTTTCAAAAATTTCTAAAAATATTTCTAAGATTCTCTTAAAATGCGAAAAAAATTGTATATTAAGATATTATTCAGACAATATTTATATTTCTGCTAAAACAAACTATCTAGATTTAGATGATTTAAAATTTTCTAGCAAAGAAAAATTTAATGTAAAGATTAAACTAGAAAACCTAAAAAACTTAAACGTTTTAATAACTTCTAATTCTGTTGATGTTTGTGTTACGAACTCTTCTCTTTCTGTTGTTTTTGGAGGCAAAAAAATTGAACAAAAAATATATAATGATTGTTTAGTTTTAGATAAAATAATAAAAATAAATTTCGTTCTCAAAGATGACGAAATAAAGATAGAAGGTTATGTAAATAATATAAAATCTACATTTCTATCTATTTGATTATGAGAGAAAAAAGAGAAGAAATTATTGAACTTCCAGAGAAAGAAGAAAAAGCCGAAAGTAAAATAAAAATAGAAAAAGTAATAGATATAAGAGATACTGAAAGAGTGATAAAAAAAGTTTTAGAAAAAAAAGTTGTTTTGGTAAATTTGAAAGGAATAAAAAATATTTCTGATTATCAAAACGTAATTAAAGAATTTAAGAGGTTTGGAAATCTTTATAAATTAAATTTAATTTTAATAGATGACAACTACTTACTTCTTACAACAAAAGATATAAAAATAGAAAAAATATAAATATTTTTTTACTACTTATTTATGGTTAATTTAAGATTAGAGATTGCAATAGAGAAAGAATATCCTCTAGTTGAAATTATAAAGGATGAAAGATTTGGAAAAGATTTTTCAAAGGAGTTTAGATTCAAAATTGTAGAAGAGGAGAAAGGAAAACAAATTATTTATGTTAGTTTTTTAAAGAATGAAATGATATTAGCTAGCAAAATCTATGAATTAATTAATAATTTAAATCTTGAAAAAGTTTGTATAAATATAGAAAACTTAAATGAAAATTTAAAAAAAGAAAATTTTATCGAAAGTTTGTATCTAAGTGCCTACGAATTCGATAAATATAAAAGTAAAAAGAAAGAAAAAAAGATCTATATAAAAATTTTTGGAATAGATAAAACAAGCTTAACTAAATCTAAAATAATTTCTCAAGCAGTTTATATTGCAAGAGATTTAGGTAATGAACCGTCTAATAAGCTTTATCCACAAGCATTTGTAGAAAAAGTATATGAAATATTTGAAGAAGTTCCAAATGTTTATATAGATGTTTTAAATGAGAAAGATTTAGAAAGAGAAAAATTAGAAGGAATATTGGCAATTGGTAATTCTTCAAAAAATAAACCAAGATTATTAATCTTAAAGTATTTTCAAGCAGAAGATAAAAACAAAAAACCAATAATGTTAGTAGGTAAAGGTTTGTGTTTTGATGCTGGTGGAATAAATGTTAAACCAGCTGAATATATGTATGAAATGTTTGCAGATAAAAGTGGTGCAGCTGCAATAGTTGGAATATTTTATGCTATTTCTAAGCTAAATTTACCATTAAATGTTGTTGGTTTAATTCCTCTAGCAGAAAATATAATTAGTGAAAATGCAATAAAACAAAGCGATATAATAAAAATTGGAGATAAATATGTTGAAATAGTGCATACTGATGCAGAAGGAAGAATTGTTTTAGCAGATGCTATTCAATATGGAATTAAAAAATTTGATCCAGAATTAATAATTGATGTTGCAACACTAACTGGTGCACAAATAGTTGCTTTAGGTTATAAAATCGCTGCTATGTATTCAAACGATAATCAACTTTCTAAAAAATTATTTGAAATTGGAAAGAAAAAAAGAGAATATGTTTGGAGAATGCCTTTGCCATCATTTTATAGAGAATTAATAAAAAGTGAAAGAGCAGATTTAGCAAATGTTAGATCTCCTACATCGAGAGAAGCTGGAAGTATTGTAGGTGCATTATTTATTAGAGAATTTGTAAAAAATAAAAAATGGATTCACTTAGATATAGCTGGTCCAGCAATATATCCAAGAAAAGAAAATTGGATAAATAAATATGCTACTGGCTTTGGAGTAAGGTTATTAATAGAATTCTTACATTCTTTGAAATAGGGGTTATTTAAATTCTTATTATCAATTTCTTATGGAGGAAGAAATAAATAAAAAAATTGAAATTGCCGAAAAAATTTGCTTAGATACTTCTATAATTATTGATAAATTTGTAAGTCAAAATTTTGATAAATTTAAAAATTTAAAAGAAATAATTATTCCAATTCCTTCTTTAGATGAATTACAAAATCAAGCATCGAAAGGAAGAAAAGAAGGGATTATTGGATTAAATGAAATAAAAGAAATTAGAGAAAAAGCAGAAACAAAAAATATATTGATTAAGTTTGTAGGAGAAAGACCTAGCCTAGAAGATATTAAATTAGCTAGAGGAGGTAGAATTGATGCATTAATTAGAGATATTGCAAAAAGAGAAAATGCATATTTATTAACTTCTGACTATATTCAAGCACTAGTAGCTGAGGCAGAAGGTACAAAAGTAATTTATATCGCTCCTGAAATTTTTCTTAAAGAAAAGTTAAAATTTGAAAGTTTTTTCGATGAAGAAACTTTAAGCATCCATTTAAAAGAAAACGTTAGTCCATATGCAAAAAAAGGTAAACCTGGAAATTGGAGTTTAGTTAAGTTAAGAGAGGAAGTAATAAGTAGAGATGAAATTGAAGAAATGATAAAAGAAATTATAGAATTTGCGAGAAGAGATGAAAACTCCTATTTTGAAATAATAAGGGAAAACGCTATTGTAATTCAAATGAAAAATTATAGAATTGCTATTGCTAAACCACCATTTTCTAGTTCATATGAAATTACTGTTATAAAACCAATAGTTAAGCTAAGTTTGGAAGATTATAAGCCCAGTAAAAAATTAATAGAAAGATTAGAAAAAAAAGCAGAAGGAATAATAATTTGTGGTCCCCCTGGATCTGGTAAATCTACTTTTTGTAGCTCTTTAATAGAATTTTACCTAAAAAAAGGAAAAATAGTAAAAACCTTGGAAAGTCCTAGAGATTTACAAGTTCCTAAGGAAGTTACTCAATATGGTCCTCTAGAAAATTCGTTTGAAAAAACTGCAGATATTTTATTATTAGTTAGACCAGATTATGTTGCTTTTGATGAAATAAGAAAAACGAAAGATTTTGAAATATTTGCTGATTTAAGATTAGCTGGTATAGGAATGATAGGAGTAGTACATGCAAGCGATGCAATAGATGCTATTCAAAGATTTTTAAGTAGATATGAATTAGGAATGTTACCACATATAGTTGATACAATAATTTTTATAAAAGACGGAGAAATTAAAAAAATTTTAACCTTAGAAATTAAAGTTAAAGTTCCTACAGGTATGACTGAAGAAGACTTAGCTAGACCTGTAGTTGAAGTTAGAGATTTTGAAAGTGGTAAGTTAGAATATGAAATTTATACCTTTGGAGAAGAAAATGTTGTTGTTCCAATAGAAGAAGAAAAAAGAAAAAATGCTATATATGAATTAGCTAAGCAAAGAATTAAAGAATTTATTGATAGATTTGATAAGAATGCTGAAATAGAAATATTAAACGAAAATAAAGTATTAATAAAAGTTGATAACGAAGTTCTTCCAAAAATTATTGGAAAAGAAGGAAAAACAATAAAAAAATTAGAAGAGATTTTGGGAATTTCTATAGATGTAGAACCAAAAACACCATCTTTAGGAAAAAAAGTTGATTTCCTAATTTCTGAAACTGGAAATTCTATAGTATTTAAATTTTTCGAAAACTTAGTAGGTAAATCTGTAAAATTTTACATTAATGGAAAGTTTTTATTTTCAGCAAATATTGGAAAAGATAACACAATAAAACTAAATAAAGAAAGTGAATTTGGAAAAGAAATTCTAAAAGCTATAGTTAAGAAGGAGAAAATTGAAGCATTTACTTAATGAATAAGATAAATCTAAATATAGCCCCTTATTTTTGCTACTTTATATAACCTTTCTAACGATAGAGAGATAGCAGCATCCCTTAAACTTCTTAAATTCTCTTTTTCAAATTTGTTGAAAACTTTTTCAAAAGAATTTTTCATAATCTTTTCTAATTCTTTCTTATTTTTTTCTTCATCCCAAAAATACCAATTCAAATTTTGAATCCATTCCAAATAAGAAGCAATAACTCCACCAGAATTTGCTAAGATATCTGGAACAATATAAACATCTTTGTTTAATAATTCTTTTTCTGCTTCATATTGAGTTGGATTATTAGCAGCTTCCACTATTATTTTAGCTTTAATTTTGTTAAAGTTGTTAAGGGTAATTACATTTTCTATAGCTGCAGGAATTAATATATCACAATCAACATACAAAGAATAATTCGGATCTTCTATTTTTTTACCATCTTTATATTCTGTTAGTTTATTTGTTTTCATTTTTATTTTTTCGACCTCTTCTATATCTAAACCATTTTCATTATATATTGTTCCTGAAGAATCTGAAATAGCAACAACTTTAGCACCGAACTTTTCTAACCAATATGCACTCCATTTACCAACATTTCCAAATCCTTGAATTGAAACTCTTTTATTTTCTATTCCATCTAAGATTTTTTCTCCAATTAATTTAGAAATAAAGGCTACTCCATAACCTGTAGCATATTCTCTTATCGGATTTCCAAATAATTCTAATGGTTTAGAGGTTATTGTAGCAAATGAATTGAAACCTTCTATTTTAGATAATTCATCTATCATCCAAGCCATTATTTGAGAATTTGTTCCTAAATCTGGAGCTGGAATATCTATTTCTTTCCCTATTATTATACTAATTGCTCTTATATATTCTCTACTTAGCTTTTCTAATTCTTCGATGCTCAATTCTTTTGGATTAACTTTTATTGCACCCTTTGCTCCTCCGTATGGTAAATTATTTAAACTATTTTTTAGTGTCATTATCATTGCTAAAGCAATATCATCTTCTAATGTAACATTTTCATAATATCTAATTCCTCCTTTGTATGGTCCTAAAAAATTATTGTGTTGAACTCTGTATGCTTCAAAAACTTTTAAACCTTTAGATGTTTTTATTGGAATGTTTACATGCAAAATCCTTTGAGGTTTTAAAATTAACTCTTCAAAATCCTTTGGATAATTATTTAATTCTATCCCTCTTCTATATGTTTTTATTACATTTTCTAACATCGAAACCATAAATATCAACTAAATATTTAACTTTTCTGGTTTAAATACTTTTCTATAGTTTATATTTATTCCATAAATAACTCTATTATTTATGGAGTATTATCCAAGAAAAATAGAGGAAAAATTGGAGAGATGGATAAATAGAGATGAATATATAATTATTAAGGGTCCTAGACAATCCGGAAAAACAACTCTTTTGCTCCACTTAAAAGAAATTCTTGAAAATAGTGAATACATAAGTCTAGAGGATTTTGAATTAAGAGAGGCTTTTCAAAAAAATTTTAAAGAAGCATTAAAAAGATTTATTCCTAAAAACAGAGAGAAAAAAATATTGCTAATAGATGAAGCGCAATATGTTAAAGACATAGGAAGTAAATTAAAATATATCTATGATTTTTATAAAGATGTTTTAAAGGTTATAGTTACTGGTTCTGGTTCTTTTGATATAAAAGTAGAAATAGGGAAACATTTAGTTGGAAGAGCTATATATTTGGAACTTTTGCCACTTAGCTTTGAAGAATTTATTTTATGGAAAGCAAAAGATTTATACGAAATATTCAAAGATTATATAAATTCTATTTTTAACTTTATAGAAACTCAAAAGTTAGATGTAGAGCCTGTTTTTGAAAAAGAATTTTACAATTTGATGCAGGAATATATAATTTTTGGTTCTTATCCAGCTATAGTTAAAGAGAATGATGAAAAAATAAAAAAAGAGCTACTCGAAAATTTAATTAGAATGTACATAGAAAGAGATATATTTTATTTTTTGGGAATTAGAAATATTGAAAAATTTAACAACCTTATGAAATTTTTGAGTTTCAATGTCGGAAATCTTCTTAATCTTTCATCAATATCTCAAGATTTAAGAATAGACTATAAAACATTAGAAAATTACTTAGAAACTCTTGTACAAACATATACAATTTCTTTACTTTCGCCTTTTTATAAAAATGTAGTTACTGAAATTAAAAAATCTAAGAAAGTTTATTTTTTGGATACTGGATTAAGAAATGTTTTGATTTCAGATTTTAGAGAATTGGAAAATAGAATTGATAATGGTAGATTATTAGAAAATTTTGTATATATTCAGCTAAGGAACTATTTTAATAAAATAAACTTTTGGAGAACTACAGGAAGCAATGAAATAGATTTCATAGTACAAAAAGATTATGAAATAATTCCAATAGAGGTTAAATTTAGAGAGAGTAAAATAAGCAAAGGTTTTGTTAACTTTTTAAAAGTTTATAAGCCAAAGGTTGCAATAGTTTTTACTCTTGGAAAATTTGGAATAACTGAAATAAATAAGACAAAAATTGCATTCGTTCCGCACTACTTTATATAATCGCTAATATCATTACTTCTTAAGCTATTGAAATCTTCTGTTTGAATAAAGAACAAATACTTGAAGTAAACATTACTAAAATTAAACCATACTTAAATTTTAGTCATGCCGAAATTTAACCATGGTTAAATTTTGGTAATGTTTATTGTTAAAATTAAATATCTATAAAGAAAAATTAAGTTTTATTCTTCTGAAGAAATATATATTATTATGATAATAGCAAGCAAAATACTAACTGATGTTTCTGCCCTTATACTTTCAAGAGAACTTCACGAAAAAAGAATAGAAAAAAGAGAATATTTGGATAAATTAAACGAATTACTAGAAAAAATATTGAAAGAAGAGAATTTAATTCAATCTTTAGACAAATACTTACTTGAATATTTAACTATTTTAGTTTCTTTAGCTATGGAAGAAAATCTTTTAATAATAAACGTTTCAAAAGAAGATTTAGAAAAATATGAAGAATTTGTAAAAGATATACAAAATGAATTAGAAAAAAGAATTTTTGAAATCATATACTATTTTGATACATTTAGAATTTACGTAATAAAAAACAAAGGAGTATCTGGATTAATAGACTTATTGCAAAACATAGATTTTATATTTCTTTCTATCAATGTATTAAAACTTTCATTATTATCGCTTCTTTACGAAAAAGATAAAGAAAAAGTATTGAAATACGAAAATTATATAAATGAAATGATAGAAGTGTGTAAAAAATTATTGTATGAGTTAGAGGATAGAATGGAAACAGAAGCTCTAATGAAACTTTCAGAAGAATATCTAAAAGAATTTTTATAACTTCAAAATGGATAAAAACCTTAAAGGAAAAATTGTATTGATAGAATATCCTTATACAGATTTGTCTGGTAGCAAACTAAGACCGGCATTAGTTTTATATGATAGGGATTAAGATGTAGTGCTTGCTTTTATTACTTCTAGGCTTTACATGTATAATGAAGAAACAGATGTGCTTATAAAAAGTGATAGCCCAGAATTTAAATCTACTGGCTTAGAAAAAGATTCTATAATTAAGCTAGATAAAATATTCACTATAAGCAAAGAAAAAATAAAGAAAATTATTGGAGAAGTTAGTGACAATCTGAAAAATGAAATAAACAGAAAACTACAAAAAATTTTAATGTTGTAGTTTGAAAAATCTATTTTTTAATTTTTTAAATTATTAAGCACGAACAAACTTTATTTTCCTAAAATCAAGATTTTCTATTAAAAATCCTATTGATCCTTTTTCTAAAAAATCTTCATAATCCCAAACATATTTAATATCTTTTTTAGTAAAAATTGAATAAAAGCTTAAAATGTTAGTATAATGAGTTACAATTACTACATTTTTATATTTCAAATTTTTTAAATATTTTTCTATAAACTTTTTTGTTCTTTTGAAAACAGAAATTACGCTTTCTCCTAGAAAAGGTTTATATTCGCAATAATGCGAGTTTTTACTCTTAAATTCTAAAAACTTTTCTGCCTTTTCTCCAAAAAACTTATAAATACCTTCGTTTCTTTCTTTTAGCAAACTGGTTTTTATTATTTTTGTATTGAATTTGATAGAAATTGCTTTGGCTAAGAATAAGCATCTTTTAGTTGGAGAAGAAAAAATTATATCTATGTTTTTAAAATGCTTTCTTAACAATGAAAATATTCTAAAAATTTGCTCGTATGTTTCTTTTAATGGTTTGTCTTTTCTTTTATCCCAAATTGGATGTCTAAGAATTATAATGTATGATGCCATAATATTTATCATTATTACTTCTTTAAGTTATTTTTAAAACAAAAATTAAAATTTAAAGATAAAGGAAGTTACATTTTCATGTTTTTGTCTTACAAAAGTTCTACTATCATAAGATCAGACGAAAAAGCATAGCTACTTTTTAATAACTCTCTTAGATAACGTAACTCATCTTCATTAATTATTTGTCTTGGATCTTGGCGATGTTTGATAACAAATTTATTTCCTTTTTTTATTATCTGAGGTATAGGATGTAATATTGGGTATAAGTTAAACCCTTTATAGTACTTATGTATTACAAAACCGTTTTCGAAGAGTTTTCGCATATATTTATAATAATTTTCTGAATAGATGATAGGATTTAATGAGATATAACCTCTAATTCCAGCAATTTTTTTAATCATTTTTATTGCTGCGTCAAAAAAACATAAAAAGTCAGCATCAAATGAAAATATTTCCAATTTGTTTTTAAATCTTTTTGGAATTCTTGAGCATAGGTCAAAAACTTCTAGTTTGAAACTTTCATGATTACTAATAACTTTTTCTATCAAATATATTAGTTCTTCGTCTATATCAAAAACATATATCTTGTTTACTATTTTTGAAATTTTTTCAGTTGTTTCTTGCTTTTGTAGAACTTCACTTTCAAGTTGAGAAATTAAAAGATAAAAACTAATGGATAGTAAATCATCATCTCCCAATATTCCTATAGTAGTGTCAAAAAGATATGAATTTGAATAGATTATTTTTATTCTCTTTATAGAAGAAACATTAGTACAATAATGTTGTTCATATGCATGTTTCAGTTTGAAATTTCTAAAAAATTTATCTCTAATTTCAGAAAAATTACGAAGAATGTTTCTCCAGTTGATTACAGAAATTGATGGAAGAGGTAAAGAAAAATTAACTTGAATATCACTTGTTAAATTTTTACCTTCTTTTGAGAGTTTTATGAGATTGTTTTCTTCAAGAAACTTTAAAAATATAGAAAGAATTCGTGAAGGTATACAACTTTCCTTTAGAAGTTTTTTATAACTTTTGTAGTTGTAAACAATCCATAATAGGTTTTGAAATTTTAGAATAGAAGGAAAATATCTAAAGAGAAGATTTTTAACATCTCTTTTTGAGAGAATGCTATCTTTATGAACTTCTAAAAATAAATTATAGGTGGTGGTTGAAGATAAAAAATTCTTATAAAGCCTTTCTATATCCCTTTTATATAGCATCCTAAGATTTCATATATATTTATTTTTTCATCTTCTGGGACTACGATTGAAGTATCATCACCAATTTCTACTTGTCTAACCTTTATTATTTCTGCATTTGGATTTATTTCTTTTAATTCTTGCATTATTAGCTGTTCTTTTAGACTATTCTTAAATATATTTGCTTTATTTAAGAAAATTATATGTGAATTTCTGAGATTATATATTCCTGGATAACTTATATAGTCCCAAGCTTCTCTTCCTAAATCAACGACAGTAATATATACATCTGGCTTTATTAGAGGCGGCTCTGTAGAACCTTTACATATTCCCCATATTACTATTTCAGTTTTTGTATTGTTTAATGTAGTGTAATCAATTCCTACATATACTGGTATGTTTAATGATAGATATGGTTTAAATTCTGAAGATTCTATAACAAATGGACTATTTTTTATATCTTCTTCGGTTTTTATTACTGAATGAGTAATAGAAGAATCAAATTTTCCATTAAATTCTGGATAAGTTGCAACTATTAATGGAATATTCTTATTTTTAAAGTAAGTCGCATAAGTAAGAGTTACTGCAGATTTACCTGCTCCTTTAGTAGAGGTAGTAATAGCTATAACTGGTTTGTTTATTTTTTTCATCATTTTTTCATAGTTAGGGAATATTACTTCAAAATTTCCAAAAACCTTTACTATATCTTTTTGGGGAACATCGGCTAAAGAAAAAATTATTCTTTCTATATTATCGCCTTTACTAATACTTGCTACTACTTCTGAGAAATCATTAAAAGTTCTTTCTATTCTAAAAGGTAGTTTATCCTTTATATTATCAACGTTTCTATTTTTATTTCTTACTATCCATACTCTCCTTTCTTCTAGGCTGTTGTAGGAGGTATGAAAGATATATGCTCTTTCTAACTCTCCTATAAAGATTTCGTTTGATCTACTCATAAATGATAAAAAACATTAAAGTATAAAAATTTTACTATTATTTTTTAATGAATTTTTAAATGTTGCATAAATTTAAGTTCGAAAAATAATAACTAGAAAAACATGTAAGATATTCTATAAGTCTTTTGTTAATTTTCGTATTTTCATATCCATATGATAACATCAAATTATATATTAGTTTTTCAAGAAAATTTTCAACTTCTCTTCTTGGATAGTTATCTCCTAATAAAAATTCTTTTTCAAATTTTTTAGATTGTTTAATTAAAACTAATTTAAGAACTTTTTGAATAAACTTAATAATTCCTACATCATTTGATGAATAAACTCTATAAATAGGAATTTTTAGCAAAAATGAGTAAGACTTCTCAAGAATATAAGTATCATAAAGATATTTTAGTATTTCTGAAGTTTTGTAGGGCTTAATAATCTCTCTTAACTCTGAAATAAATAAATCTTCTTTATTTATAACTTTTATTTTATCTGTACAAGCAAAATCAAATTTATATCCAATTTTTTCTAAGAATGTATCGAATTTTGATAATGTTATATAGTTAATTCTTTTTGTTCCCAATTTAATTGACAAATATGGGTAAATATACTCTTTATTTAATTTTTTGAGTTTTGAATAAATTAAGATATTATCATCCTCTAATCTAAATAAAAGTGGTGAAGTTTTTAGATTTTCTTTTATAAGTTTTATTACATTTCTTTTATAATTGTTAATCTGTTCTTTCTCATCTACTTCAATATAAATATCAACATCTTTATTAAATCTTCTATATTTTTTATCTACATAAGTATTAAAAGCAGTTCCACCAACAACTATAGCATTATATCCTCCTTCGTGAGATAAAATATAATAAACCGAATCAAAAAGTTTAAACAGTAATTTACCATATTCAATTTTCCAATTACTATCCATAAAAATATTACCTCTGAATGACAAAAAACTTTAAATGTAAACTTTTAATAAGTTCTTTCTGCTCTTAATTTTTAAAATATAACCCTTTGGTATTATTATTACTGCTTGCTTTATCTTTTTGTTTTCTAAGAATGAATTAATTTCGTTACTTAAATCTTCAAACACTTCTCTATCAAAATCATCGTTAATTTCGCTCTGGAAAAATGGATATGTATATCTTAAACCAAACTTAAAAATTCCAAAATATGGAGAATAGAAATAAACTTTGAAATCGCTATATTTTTTAGTAAACTTTTCTAAAGTTTTTTCATTATTTTTCCAAAGCAGATATGGAAACAAAAGAATTTTTTCATCAACATCTTTATTCATTTCTTTTAGCTTTTCTCTTGCAATCAAAACTTTTGGATTGTTTAAATCGAAGCTATCATACAAAAATATTGCTTTTTGAGATACTTTGTAAAAAGGCGTTAAATTTTTTAGAAAATCTTTAAAATCTTTGAATTGCTTAAAAGCTTTATAGAGTGCTGGATGAGAAAAAGATTTTTCTCTTAAATATTCCCATAATCTTCCTTCTATTATTGCTTGTTTTGTATTTTCCAACTCTTTTTTAATAACGTATAAATTATGAATTGCTAACAATCTTATTAACTCATTTTTATTAATTTCTCTTAATTCTTCTACAGAATATTTTCTACAAACTTCGCAATTACATGGCAAATATTTTAACTCATTAAAATCATAAGTTCTATTAAAACTCATATATCTTAAATCTCTTGCAAATAGAATATAACTAGCACTATCAAATAAATCAATTCCCATAGCTATTGCAAATGGAATTAAATGTGCATGACCAGCACCAAATAAATGAACAGGCTTATTAAATGGTAATAATGATTTTACTTTTAAAATTATTTTAAACAATTCTTCATATTTATATTCAGTCATTAATACTGTTGGACTTCCAATTGCATAAATATCATAATCCAATTTTATTCCCTCGATAATACTTTTTTCCAAAAGATCTTCAAAACTCCCTCCTTGAATCGGATAAACCCACAATCTTTTATCATCTATTAAATTTTTTGCCTCTTTAGCTCTTTTTATCGTTTCTTCAACAGTAAATTTTGCATTTTCGTAATCTAATTTACCTGTTGGATAATCTAATATAACGCTAATATCTGTATTTATCTTTTTTTGATATTCTATTATTTCTTCATTACTGACATCTATATCTCCATATTGAAGTAGCTGATAAGCTCCACTATCACTCATTACTTTTTTAAATTTTGTATATTCGTGAATTTCTTTATCAAAATTGTGCTTCAATAAGATGTATGCATTAACTAATATTGCATCGAATCCAACTTTTTTTATATCATCTAAAGAAATTTCTGAATGAAAAAAATTTACTACAGGAAACAAATATGGTGTGTCTATTTTTTCTCCATTTTTTAATTTTAAAGTTCCAATTCTTCCCGCTAAATCTCTTTCTTTTATTGTAAACATTTAAATTTTTAATAGATTTCAAACGATTCAAAATTTTTTATATCAGTTTTATAAATTTCATATTTCTTAACTTTTGCAAGTGGTGGTCCTTTTTTTGCAAGTTCTATTATTTCTCTAACTTTTTCTTCATTACCTTCAAAATGACATTCTAAAGAACCATCTTCTAAATTTTTTGCATAACCTTTTATTCCTAATCTTTCTGCATGCTTAGATAAAAAGAATCTAAATCCTACTTTTTGAACTTTTCCATATAATTTCATTTTTACAGCAATTATAGAATTCATAAAAATAATATCAAAATTATTTTTATGAACTTACCCTCAAAAGTTATAAAAAGAGAAAATTATCTGCAAGATTTTAAAATAGAAAAAATTGAAAATGCAATCAAAAAAGCTTTGATTGCAAGTAATAAATTTGAAGAAAATTTATTAAAAAATTTACTTAATCAAGTATTGAACAAAATATCTCAAAAATTTAAAGATAAATATCCGCATGTAGAAGAAATTCAAGACATTATAGAACAAGTTTTAATAGAAAATAATCTATATGAAACTGCTAAAGCTTTTATTTTATATAGAAAAGAAAGAGAAAAAATAAGAGAAGAAAAGAAAAAAATATTAAATAAAGAATTTTTAGATGAAATCGATAGAAGATTCTCTATTAATGCTTTAAGAGTTGTTGCATCAAGATATTTATTAAGAGATGAAAATGGCAAAATAATTGAAACACCAAAACAATTATTTGAAAGAGTTGTTGCGTTAATAGTAATACTTGATATATTATACGATGAAAAATTTTTGATAAAAATGGTAAACAAAAAATTCATGAAAATGAAAGCTTTGTACGATTATGAATTAGAAATTCAATTAAAAGAAAGAGGATTATATAAAGAAGAAGTAATTAAAAAAATTTCAGAAAGTGGAAGCATTCAAAATATTGAGGAAATTCCGAATGATATGAAAGAATATTTTGTTACTGTTTACGAAATTTCTTGGCAAGATCATTTAAGGGCTCAATACGAATTTAGTTTTTGGGTTGATAATGGAATAAGTAAAACTATAAATATGCCTTTTGAAACTTCTTGGAAAGACATTTTAAACGCATTTTATTTTGCTTATAAACTAGGATTAAAAGGGATAACAATATTTAGAGAATGTTCAAAATTACCTGTATATAAATTTAAACATTCAATCAAAAAAATTTTTTACAATGAAAAAACATTAGAAATGCTAAAATCGTTTAGTGTAGAAGTAAAATCATTAGAAGAAAAAGATTTTTCGAAAAAAATTGAAAACAAAATTTTTAGATGCCCAAATTGTGGAAGTAATTTAATTGTTTTTAGAGAAAATTGTTTAAATTGTTTAGAATGTGGTTGGAATACATGCCTACTAGGATAAATATATAAATTTTATTTACTGTTTATAAGCAAAGAATGAATTTGTTTATAAAAGATTTACAAATAGAATTATTCCACCAAAAATAATAATATACCTCTTAAAAAAGTAAAGGAAAAAATATTAGAAAAACTCTTTAGAAGGTCAAAAAAAGTATCAACACTTTTTCTTCCTACAGTTGATATGAAGGTATTAAAAGAATCGTTGATAGATTTCCACATATTCTTGAATAGTTTAAAGATTTGAGATTTAGCAGAAAAGAAACACCAGAATATATAGGAAAAAATCCAGGTAGTACTACTTTTTCTTTTAGAAATAGAATAGTTCTTAGAATTGATTATGTTTTCAAAAATTCTAAGTTAAAAATTTTAATTTTTTATAGGCGGGGGTGGCCGAGTGGTCAAAGGCGACAGGCTCAGAACCTGTTGGCTTAGTGCCTTCGTGGGTTCAAATCCCACCCCCCGCATGTTTATTAGATTTAATAAGCGAAAAGCTTGTTTTTCTTAAATATTGAAAAAATTTAAATCTTGAAATTATAGAAAGAATTTTAAAAATGTTGAAGAATGAAAAGAATAACCTTAAACAAAAAATCTAAAAAGATATACAAAGATAGAAAATTAACAAAAGAATATATTGAGATAAGTGCAAAACTAAAAAATAAAATATGCGAGTAGTAAGGATAAGAAATTTATTCTTATTTATCTCTCTCAAAATAACATTCTTAAAACATTATGATTTATAGACTTAATGAAAAATAAAGAATAGAAAACAAATAATTAAGTTTCTTAAAAAATACAATTAAAGATAAAAAAATAAATTTAAGTTAATCTAACTATTTTCAATTTCTTTCTTAAATCTTTTTAAAGTGTTTAAAATTTTTTCGTCCTCAACTTTTAAAAATTTAGAAATTTCTTTAAGTACTTTATACTTTTTTATTAAAATTTCTGTTTCGTTTTCCATTTAAATAATATGGAAGAAAAATAAAAAATTTTTCATAGATTAAAATAATCTATTTTAAGCATGATTAAAAAATAATTGTCGAACAAATTTCTAAAAATTATTTAATTTTTTTCCTTCTTTCCTTCCATAAATTAAATAGATCCTTTACTTTTTCGATTGCTTCTTCATATGAACAATTTAAAAAGTTACATATTTCATCTAAGATTTTCTCTTTTTCTTTTAAAAATTTTATAGCAGCATCACCAGCTACAAACTCTATTCTAATAATATCATCTGAGATTTTTTTAGTAGAAATTATTTTTATTAATCCAATTTCTTTAGTATTGTTTCCATGTGTTCCACTACACGCTTCTATATCGATATCTCCTATTTTAACAATTCTAATCTTTTTTTCTGGTACGTATCCGCCTTGATATATTCTAAATCCATACTTTTTTTCTGCTTCACTTCTATCTAAAATCTCTTTCTCTATTTTTAAATTTTTATTAACAATTTCATTCGCATAATTTTCTATTTCTTCGATTTGTTTTTCACTTAAATTTTCAAAATGAGTAATATCTATTCTAGCTTTATCTACATCTTTTTCTGCACCAGCTTGCCATACATGTTTTCCTAAAACTTTTCTGGCAGCAGCCAAAATTATATGAGCAGAATCGTGATGAATAGTTAACTGCTTTCTTCTTTCTACATCTATCTTACATTTAACTATTTGTCCTTCTTTTAAATTTTCTATGCTATCAACTTTATGTAATATTGTTTTCCCAATTTTAATTACTTCTATAACTTTAGAATTTTCTATATATCCTGTATCGTATTTTTGACCCCCTTGCATAGGAAAAAATGCTGTTCTATCTAATATTACGTAACTATCAATTATTTTTTCAATTTTTGCTTCGAATTCATAAACATCATCGTAATACATTTCTTTGACTTCAATATTAGGAACATTTATCTTTCTTTCTTCAATTCTAATTTCTTCTTTTTTTCTTATATCTTCAATAATCTTTTTATCAATTCTTATTCCTAATTCCTCTTCTAAAAATTCTGGCCTTACTCCAAAACTTTCGTATAATAATCTTATATCATCTTTTTCTAATTTGCCTTTTTCACTTAGAATTTTTTTTACAACTTTTATAGCTTGCTGTTTTGTATTTTGATACTTTTTCTTTTCAACTTCAATAACCTTTTGAATAACATCAATGCTTTCTTTTAGTGTATTATCAAAATATTCTAATTGATTTGCTAAAATTTCAAAAATTTTTATTAAATCAAAATTGAATTTATTTTGCTCATAATATTTTAACATTTTTCTAAGAATTATTCTTAAATTATATCCGCCACCAACATTACTTGGTAATGCTCCATCATTTATTGCTAATAATAGTGCTCTACTAAAGTCTGCAATCCTAAATATTGAAGAATATAAATTTATTTTATTCTTTATTTCTTCTATATTTAATCCTATTTTGCTACCTATATTCTTATAAAAATCTTCTATATCTATTTCTGTTAAATCAAAATAACCAGCATTATAATGGAATTTAAAAAGAAAATCATCATCAATTCTTATTCCTTCAGATTTTATAATAAAATTTATTACTGGTTCAAAAGTTATTAAATAACTATTAGGTTTTCCACTTAATAACCAAGGAAATCTTTCTAATCCAGCACCCATATCTACAAATCTTTTAGAAAGTCTTCTAAACGAATTTCCATAAAATTCAAATTCTGTAAATACTGCGTTTCCCAACTCTAATCCTCTAACAAAATATTCTAAGCTATATCCGAAAGCTTGTGAACCTATCCAAACATCTTCTATAAATGTTATTTCTATAGGATCTATTCTAAATTCTTTTGTTAGCAGTTCGAAATCTAATCTAATTGTTTCATCTTTCCAATATCCATTTTGTTCTGGAATTGTATGTTGACCAACCATTACAAAACTTACATAATGTCTACCAGTAATTCCGACATTTTCTAAATCGTTAAATCTTAAACAAAATTGAGGAACAATTACTTTATCTGCAGGCAATTCAAAATCTATATTTCCATTAACTTTTCTATAAAAATTTACAACACTTGCTACTACAAAATATAAATCTGGAAACCATCTAGCAACTACAGGATATCTTCTTATGCTTTCATGTCCATTTTTTATGAAAAAATTTTCAATTTTTTTCCATGCCTCAATATAATCAATATCTTCTATCTTTTTGCCAATAAACGAATAGCCATCGCAACTAGAATCATTGCATGTATTCCTATTTTCATCTAATGTCCAAAAAAATCTTTTACATTTTATACATTGCTTTCTTTTAAAACCGTATTCCTTAAAAAAATCTAAATAGTAATATTCGTGCCAATTTTTTGAAAAATAGTTTCTTAATTCATTTTTGTCCATAAGAATAAATAAAAAATATTCTTATTTATGAAAAATGTTAAAGATATTTCACTAGAGGATTTAAAAAATCTAAATTTAGTCTTTGAAAATATTGGCGGCTTTCAAGCAAGAAATTTATATATAGCATCAGAAATTTTGAAAGAGTTTATATTTGATAAAGACGTTACTAAAATATTAACTTTTACTGGAAATTTGGTTTCTACAGGATTAAGAGGATTATTTAAAGATTTAATAAAAGAGAAGTATTTCGATTTAATAATTACGACTTGCGGAACATTAGATCATGATATTGCGAAATCTTTTGGAAATTATTATCAAGGATATTTTGAAATAGATGATAAAGAATTAAAAAATAAAGGGTTTCACAGATTAGGTAATGTATTAATTCCTTTTGAAGGTTATGGAAAAACTATTGAAAATTTTATGCAAAATTTATTGAAAAAAATCTATGAAAAGAAAAAAGAAATATCAACTTATGAATTGTGCTGGATGATTGGAGAGGAATTAAATGAAAGTTCAATATTATATTGGGCAAACAAGAATAAAATTCCAATAGTAGTTCCTGGAATTTTCGATGGTGCTGTTGGATATCAAATATGGTTGTTTAATCAAAAATATAAAGATTTTATTATTAATATTTCTTTAGATGAAAGCTTAATAAGCGATATTATTTGGAAAAGTAAAAAATTGGGTGCATTAATTATCGGTGGTGGAATTTCTAAGCATCATGCAATTTGGCATGCCCAATTTAAAGATGGATTAGACTATGCAATATATATTTCTACTGCAATTGAAGAAGATGGTAGCTTAAGTGGAGCTAAAACTAGAGAGGCAATAAGTTGGAATAAAATTAAAGAAAATGCAAAGCATATTAATATTTTTTGCGATGCTACAATAGCACTACCAATTTTATTTAAATTATCCCTATTAAAATAAATTAACTACTATTAAAGAATAAATTCATTAATTATTATGCGTATTGGAATTTATATTGGTAGGTTTCAGCCATTTCACAAAGAACATTTTAAAACTTTAATAAGTTATTCTAAAAGATGCGATAAAATAATAATTGTACCTATATACTATGAAAGGAACGGAAAAGAAATTCTATCTCAAAAAAATCCAATACCAATTAAACTAAGAGTTAATTATATTAGATCTATTATTGACGATTATCCTTTCCTTAGAAATAAATGTTATATTATACCGCAAAACGTTTTCGATACTAATTTTTTAAAAAATATTCAATATTTAATTTTAAGTTCTTGTAAAACTTCTGAAAATTCTGAAAATAGTGTTACTATATTTACGAGAGATCTTAGTAGAAAATTAATTTATTCTTTGTACTTTTCTACTTTTAGTTTTTTTGGTATTAAAGTTAAGGTTATATATGATAAAGAAAAATCCATTTCTTCTTCTATGATTAGAGAAGCTATAAGAAAGGATAATTATGAAAATATTAGAAAATTGCTAGTTAAAGATCTAGATATTAAAACAATTTATTATATCAAAAAAACTCATAATTATAAAGACTTGGGTATTCTGCCTATATAGTTTTATTAAAATATTTTTAATATTAATATTTAATTTCTAAATTTTATGGCAATAAAACATATAACGAAAAAAATAAAATTAGCCAGAATAGCAAAAATTAAAAATGCTCCTATTTGGGCTAGTATTAAAAAATTTGGATTAAAAAGAATAAAAACTAGAAGAATTAGAGCTTACATAGAAACAAACTGGCGAAGAAAAAAAGTAAAAACTTAATTTTTATGAAATTTGTAGTAGTTTTTGATTTAGATGGAACATTAGTCGATAGTGTTGAATTACACGCAAAAGCTTTTAAATTTGCAATTAAGTCTTTAGGATACAAAAATATCGAAAAATTATATAAAAAATATAAAAAATTAACCGGTATTCCATCAGAAGAAATTATTAAAATTTTAATTCCTAATATTTCTTCTAATGAAATTAAAAAAATTAGACTTCTGAAGGATAAATATTTTGTAAAAAATATTGGAAAAATTAGGGAAAAAAAGAAAGTTATTAATATTTTAAAAGAATTGAAACAAAAAAATATTAAAATTGCATTATTTACTTCTTCATCTAAAAAAATTGCTAAAATGATTCTCAAAAAATTTAAACTAGAAAAATACTTTGATTATTTAGTCTGTAGAGAAGATGTAAAAAATCCAAAGCCAAATGAAGAAGGTTTAATAAAAATAATGAATAAATTTAAAACAAAAAATTTAGTGTTTATTGGAGATAGTAAATACGATAAATTAGCAGCTAAAAATGCAAAAATAAAATTTTTAAATGTAAAAGAATTAAATAAAGAAAAAATATATAAAATTTTAGGTATTGATTAATTTAATATGGCAAAAGTTAAAATTAACAATATTGGAATAGAAGGGATAAAACCACCAGAAAAAGCTTGTAGCGATACTAGATGTCCATGGCATGGTCATATTAAAATTAGAGGAAAATTATTAGAAGGAATTGTGGTTTCTACAAAAATGAGTAAAACAATTACTATTCAAAGAGATTATGTAGTTTATGTTCCAAAATATGAAAGATATATGAGAAAAAGGAGCAAAATTAAAGCTCATTTGCCAGATTGTATAGAAGTTAAGGATGGTGATAAAGTTTTAATAGGTGAAACTAGACCACTTTCAAAAACAAAACATTTTGTAGTAATAGCTAAAATATGAAAGGTATAACTTCTAAAATAACAAAAGCTTTAAATGTTGGAAGTTATTTAGTTTGTGCAGATAATAGTGGAGCAAGAATTTTAAAAATTATTGCTGTAAGAGGTTATAAAGGAAGAAGAAAAAGATATCCTAAAGCAGGATTAGCAGATATGGTTAAAGTTAGTGTTGTAGATGGAACTCCAGAAGTTAAAAAACAGTTATTTTGGGCTGTAATTATTAGGCAAAGAAAAGAAATAAGAAGAGCTAATGGATTAAGAGTCAAATTTGAAGATAACGCAGCTATAATTGTTAACGAAGAAGGAGAACCAAGAGGAACAGAAATTAGAGGACCAGTAGCTAAAGAAGTTGTTGAAAGATTTAGTGCAATAGGAAAAATTGCAAGTATAGTTGTTTAAACTTCAATATTTACACTTCTAATTCCAACTAACATATTTGGACAAACATCTATACTATAAATTTCTATTTTCTTAATTATTCCTTTTGGTAAATCTGTTAAATAAATTTCTTTTGACTCTCCAGAGCTAAGATTTTTATCGAGAGTAATATTTCTAACAGCTATTTTTCCATCTTCATAGATTAATTTTATTAAATATCTTTTACCTAACTCAATACCTAAATTTATCATAGTTAGTTTTATTATTGGTGAAGTTTCTTCATTTCCTAAAGAAACTGTTGGTTCGGGAGAAACATATTTTCTAACTAATGTTTTTCCAGGATAATTTGGAGTTGAATAGCCATAGTTATTGTATAAATCTAAAATTTCTTCTGGAGTTAAATCTCTACTATAAAATCTTACTTCATCCATCATGCCATTGCTAAGATATCTTGTAACAATTGTATCTGAAAAGATTCTTAATGGAGCGGTTGTAGATGCGAGAGTAGTATTTCCTCTATTTGTTGTAAAAGAAAAGAGATTTCCATCTACATATAGAAATCTGCCTGAAGAATTTTGTATAAGTACAATGAAATACCACCTATTTAATTCTGGTACAAAACTAGTATTCCATCTATTTCCTCCTGTATAACCACCCCAATCAAAAAACATATATCCACCAGTCCAGATAAAAACAAAATAACCATTATTTGGATCTACTCTTTTAGTTATAATTGCACCTGGATTAACATATCTATTTAATCTCATCCAAAAACTAATTGTAAATCCATCATTGATTGGATTTAAAGTTGGAGAATTATTAATCTGTACAAGATCATCGGTCGCATCAAAACTTAAAGCCTTTCCATATACTCCATCTACTCGAACAGGTCCATTAACTAAAATACCATGATTATTATTTCCACTGCTATCATAAGCAATTGTACCTTCTTCTTCATCAAAAGTTAAGTGAAGTACTAATCCATCAATTTCTCTTATAAATACATCTTTAACACTAGATAATGAAGTTGCTTCTGAGTTTCCGTAGTATAAATAAATTGTTTTATTTGAATTAGCTGGGATATATGGAACTTTTACCCATATTCTTGTATTATTCGTATTACATGTATTTGGTTCAATCCAATAATTTAATAAAGTAATTCCATCACTATCAGTAAATCTAATATCTCCACAATCATTTCTCATTTTGTTTTGAGAAATTAAACTTGCAGTATTAATTATATTAAAACTTGGTAATCGGTTAAAGTATTTCCACTTCTTTCTGTTATTGTTATTGGAATTCTATATTGCCAATCAGAAAAT